>NZ_JBEZJL010000035.1:0-109593 GCF_040651755.1 Actinomadura sp. NPDC048394
CTCTGCCAGCACGACCTCGGCGACTTTTTATACTTCGCCCACGCCCCGCCCCCCGAGGGCCTCCAGCCCCGGGCCGCGCCGGGCCCGGACTTTGCACCCTTCATCCGCAGGTAGCCTCGGGCTGGCCGCGCCCCCCTGGAACGTCCCGACCCCCGGCGCGATCGCCCGCCGAGGGAGGCGCACATGGACTCGCTGACGACCTTCCTGGTCGCCCATGTCGGCCAGGCCGACGCGCTGCTGATGGAGTCGCGGCAGGTCATCGGGCTCGTCGCGGCGGTGCTCGCCGCGATGCTCGCCGGGCAGCTCGGCTGGCACGGCACCGACCGGCTCCTCGCCCGCCGCGAGCGCGCCGACGACTAGCGCGGCCCCCGGCGCGCCATCGGGGTGCGCGCTCAGCGCAGCTTCGCGCGCAGCGCCTTGGACGCCTCCGGCCAGTCGTCGTCGGTCATCGCGTAGGCGGCGGTGTCGCGGATCGACCCGTCCGCGAGGACGCGGTGCTTGCGGTGGATCCCTTCGAACGACGCGCCGAGCCGCTCGATCGCCGCACGCGACCGCTCGTTGCGGATGTGCGTGTGCCAGCCCACGCGGATCGCCCCCAGGTCGTCGAAGGCCCGCTGGAGCAGCAGCAGCTTCGACTCGGTGTTGAACCCCGTCCGCTGCCAGCGCGCGCCCAGCCAGGTGTGCCCGATGCACAGCCCCCGGTCGTGCGGCGCGATCTCGTAATACGACGTGCTCCCCGCAACCTCTCCCGTCGCCACGTCGACCTGCGCCCACGGCAGTCGGAGACCGCGCTCGCACCCGTCCAGCGCCTTCTCCACCCACGCGCGCATGGCGTCCACGCTCGCCGGCTGGTGCTCGCTCTTCCACGTCCAGATCGACGGCTCCTTCGACGCCTCGAACAGCCCGTCGACATGGTCCAGGGAAAGGGGCTCAAGACGCACATAACGCCCGGTCAGCACCGGGCGGGCAAACCACTCGTCGCTCATGGCGTCCACGCTAGGGCGGGCCGCTGAGCGCCCGGCAGGGCCACTTCACGGCGATTTCCGCGAGCCACTCGCCGCCCCCGGGACGGCTACCATGGGGTTTCGACGCGACTGGCGCGGTCAAGGTGGATCACCACCGGGGAGCGAACGACAGTCCGGACACCGCGCGCCTGGGTGGACGGGACCTCGAGCCGGGCTCGGTCCCTGGCGAGACACCGCGGAGGCATGCATGACCGCACAGATTCTGGACGGCAAGGCCCTGGCCGCCGAGATCCGCTCCGACCTCAAGCGCCGCGTCGAGGCGCTCCGCGACCGCGGCGTGTCCGTGGGGCTCGGCACCGTGCTGGTCGGCGACGACCCCGGCAGCCACTCCTACGTCAACATGAAGCACCGCGACTGCGCCGAGGTCGGCATCGAGAGCATCCGCCGCGACCTGCCCGAGACCGCGTCGCAGGCCGACGTCGAGCAGGCCGTCGCCGAGCTCAACGCCGACCCCGCCTGCACCGGCTACATCGTCCAGCTCCCGCTGCCCAAGGGCCTGGACGAGCAGCGCGTGCTGGAGCTGATCGACCCCGCCAAGGACGCCGACGGCCTGCACCCGACCAACCTCGGACGGCTCGTCCTGATGCAGCCCGGCCCGCTGCCCTGCACCCCGAAGGGCATCATCGAGCTGCTCCGCCACTACGACGTCCCGCTCAAGGGCGCCGAGGTCACCGTCGTCGGCCGCGGCATCACCGTCGGCCGGTCCCTCGGCCTGCTGCTGACCCGCCGCAGCGAGAACGCCACCGTCACCCTCTGCCACACCGCCACCCGCGACCTCGCCGCGCACACACGGAACGCCGACATCGTGGTCGCCGCCGCCGGCGTCCCCGGCCTGATCACCGCCGGGATGGTCAAGCCCGGCGCCGCCGTCCTGGACGTCGGCGTCTCCCGCGTCGACGGCAAGCTGACCGGCGACGTCGCCGCCGACGTCCGCGACGTTGCCGGCTGGGTCGCGCCGAACCCCGGCGGCGTCGGCCCCATGACCCGCGCGATGCTGCTGCAGAACGTCGTCGAGGCCGCCGAGCAGTCCGCCTGACCGGCGCCACTGGACATGCGTGAGGGCCGCCACCGACACCCTTGGTGGCGGCCCCTCCGCACTACTCGAAGAGCCCGGTCCGGCCGCCGCCCGGACGGAGCCGCGCCGTCACTTGCGCGACCCCGCACGGGCGGGCCTGGCGATCGCCCTCGTTGCGCTGCCGGTAAGGGCGACCGCACGTTCGGCCCGGCCGGTCCGGCATCTCAGCTGGCCCGGCGGCTCGCCGCGGTGTGCGCGGCGCGGGCCGGACCCGCCGGATGGCCGGGGCCGTGTCCAGGCGACCCCGGCCTGCGCGCCTCCGCCGGGCTCCGCATGCCCGGCGGACGCCCGTCGATCGGGGCCCGGCCCTGCTGCGGCACGTGCACCGGCGGCAGCGGCCGGACGAGGCCCATCGCGATGACCTCGTTGGCCAGCCGGGTGCGCCGGTTGGCGCCCTCCGGGATCCGGAACTTCTGGTAGAGCCGCAGCAGGTGCTGCTTCACCGCGGCCTCGGTCACCACCAGCTCTCCCGCGATGTCGCGCGCCGTGGCGGGGGCCACGAACGCCTCGTCGGACAGGGCGGGACGGCACAGCGCGGTCAGCACGTCGACCTCGCGGCGGGTGAGCTCGGGGGCGACGGCACGCCGCAGCTCGACGTCCGGGTCGACCTCCTCACGGGGGATGCCCCCCATCCGGCAGCGCGCCGTGCCGAAGCTCACGACGTCACCGTCCTCCAGGACACGGCGGGCGATCGGCCGGCCGTTGACACGGGTCCCGTTGCGGGACAGGCCCATGTCGACGACGTAGACGTACGGGCCGCGCCGCACGATCTCGGCGTGCAAACGGGACACACTCGGGTCGTCGAGGCGGATGTCGACTCCTCTCCCTCTCCCGACCGTCGTTACGTCGGGGCGCAGCGGCACCACCAGCCCGCTGTCCTCGATCCGCATGAACGGCCCCTCCACGGCAGTCCTCCCAGCTAGTTAGCGACCCCTGTCTGCCGGGTTACCCGGGCGGACCCCCGTCACACCCTCCTACTGGCGAGTAGCACCGATGGCGCAAGGCATTCGGGGTTCTTCGCCACCAGCCGGACCGGGTGCGTTTCCGTCGCCGGCGCACAAGTCCGGCCGCCGATCCGGAGGAACGATCACCGGACCCCTCACCCGCCGCCGAACCCGCCGCCGAACCGGCCGTCCCGCCGCGCCGCGATGTCGTGCCACCCGCCGATCGGCATTACCGTGGACCCATGAGCACGCAGGTGCACCGGCGCCGGCGCAGGGCGCCGCGCGGCAAGAGCGCCGCCCCGCAGTGGCTCGCGCGGCTGCCGTACCTCATCGTGCTCAGCGGCGTCGGCGGCGGCCTCGCGCTCTGCGCCCTCAACTACTTCCGCAAGGGCTCCGGCCTGATGGCGGCCGCGCTGCTGTTCGGCGCGCTCGCCCGGCTGCTGCTGCCGGAGTCCCAGCTCGGCCTGCTCGCCGTCCGCAGCCGCCAGATCGACTGCTGGACGCTCGTCATCCTCGGCGAGATGGTCGCGTTCGTCGCGCTCAGCATCCCCCCGATGAACAAGACCGGCCTCATCGGCGCCGGCGCGTTCGGGGTGCTGATCGCCCTGGTCATGGCGGCCCGCGGGGTGCGGCTGCTGCTCGTCCGGCGCCGGGACGGTTCGCCCGGCTAACGATGTTTCCGCAGGTCGCGGGAGGTGCGGCCGGTCTCGCCAGGAGCCCAGGTCTAGACCGCGTCCGGGCCTCGGCTAGCCTTGCCAGTTGAGCCTTACAAGGACTGCTGGCCAGGTGTAGGAAAGGGACAGCAACAGCATGCCCAAGATCAAAGTAGCGGGCCCGGTCGTCGAACTCGACGGCGACGAAATGACGCGGATCATCTGGAAATTCATCAAGGACCAGCTGATCCTGCCCTATCTCGACGTGGACCTGAAGTACTACGACCTGGGAATCGAGCACCGTGACGCCACGGACGACCAGGTCACCATCGACGCCGCGAACGCCATCGCCGAGCACGGCGTCGGCGTCAAGTGCGCCACCATCACCCCCGACGAGGCGCGCGTCGAAGAGTTCGGCCTGAAGAAGATGTGGCGTTCCCCCAATGGAACGATCCGCAACATCCTCGGCGGCGTGATCTTCCGCGAGCCCATCGTGGTGTCGAACATCCCCCGCCTGGTCCCGGGCTGGACCAAGCCGATCATCATCGGCCGCCACGCCCACGGCGACCAGTACAAGGCGACCGACTTCGTGGTCCCCGGCCCCGGCAAGGTGACGATCACCTACACGCCCGACGACGAGGGCGAGCCGATGGAGTTCGAGATCGCCTCCTTCCCGGGCGGCGGCGTCGCCATGGGCATGTACAACTTCGACGACTCGATCCGCGACTTCGCCCGGACGAGCATGCGGTACGCGCTGAGCCGCGAGATGCCGCTGTACATGTCGACGAAGAACACGATCCTCAAGGCCTACGACGGCCGGTTCAAGGACCTCTTCCAGGAGATCTACGAGACCGAGTTCAAGGCCGAGTTCGAGGCCAAGGGCCTCACCTACGAGCACCGGCTCATCGACGACATGGTCGCCGCCGCGCTCAAGTGGGAGGGCGGCTTCGTCTGGGCCGCCAAGAACTACGACGGCGACGTGCAGTCCGACACCCTCGCGCAGGGCTTCGGCTCGCTCGGCCTCATGACCTCCGTCCTCATGACCCCCGACGGCAGGACCGTCGAGGCCGAGGCCGCGCACGGCACGGTGACCCGGCACTACCGGCAGCACCAGCAGGGCAAGCCGACGTCGACCAACCCGATCGCGTCGATCTTCGCCTGGACCCGCGGCCTCGAGCACCGCGGCAAGCTCGACGGCCAGCCCGAGGTCATCGACTTCGCGCGCAAGCTGGAGGCCGTCTGCGTCGAGACCGTCGAGTCCGGCCAGATGACCAAGGACCTGGCGCTGCTGGTCGGCGGCGACACCCCGTGGCTGACCACGCAGGGCTTCCTGGAGGCGCTCGACACCAACCTCCAGAAGAAGATCAACGCCTGATCGCGTTCCTCTTCCGTTCGCAAGGCCGTCCCGGGTCGTTCCGGGGCGGCCTTTCGCGTTCGCGGGACCGGCGCGGGGTGTGAACCATGCCGGGGCGGGCACCTGGCGCATGACGGGCGGGCGGCGCGCGATAGCCTGACGTCGGAAATATCTCGACGGCGAGAGAACCCGTGCGGCGGGACCGGTTCCCCGGGCGCTCTTCGGCGGTCGGGTTCGAAGGATGGCCGCCTGAGCCCCGTCAGGTCACAGCAGGAGAAGGACGCATGACGCGCACCCCAGTCACAGTCACCGTTACCGGCGCCGCTGGCCAGATCGGCTACGCGCTGCTGTTCCGCATCGCCTCCGGGCACCTGCTCGGCGCGGACGTACCCGTCCGCCTGCGGCTGCTGGAGATTCCGCAGGCGGTGAAGGCCGCCGAGGGCACCGCGATGGAGCTGGACGACTGCGCGTTCCCGCTGCTGAGCGGCATCGACATCTTCGACGACGCCACCAAGGCGTTCGAGGGGACGAACGTGGCGCTGCTGGTCGGCGCCCGCCCGCGCACGAAGGGCATGGAGCGCGGCGACCTGCTGGAGGCCAACGGCGGCATCTTCAAGCCGCAGGGCGAGGCGATCAACGCCGGCGCCGCCGACGACGTCAAGGTGCTGGTGGTCGGCAACCCGGCCAACACCAACGCGCTGATCGCGCAGTCGCACGCCCCGGACGTCCCGGCGGAGCGGTTCACCGCGATGACCCGCCTGGACCACAACCGGGCGCTCGCGCAGCTGTCGAAGAAGGCGGGCGTGTCCGTCGCCGACATCAGGAAGATGACGATCTGGGGCAACCACTCCGCCACCCAGTACCCGGACGTGTTCCACGCCGAGATCGGCGGCAAGAACGCGGCCGAGACGGTGAACGACCAGGCGTGGCTGGAGAACGACTTCATCCCGACCGTCGCCAAGCGCGGCGCCGCGATCATCGAGGCGCGGGGCGCGTCGTCGGCGGCGTCGGCGGCGTCCGCGGCGATCGACCACGTGCACACCTGGGTGAACGGCACCGCCGACGGCGACTGGACGTCGATGGCGGTCGTGTCCGACGGCTCCTACGGCGTGCCGGAGGGCCTGATCTCCTCGTTCCCGGTCACCACCAAGGACGGGAAGTGGGAGATCGTCCAGGGCCTGGAGATCGACGACTTCTCCCGGGCGCGGATCGACGCGTCGGTGAACGAGCTGGCGGAGGAGCGCGACGCGGTCCGCAAGCTCGGCCTGATCTGACCGGCCGTACCCGTACGCACCGGCGAGCCCCGGACCTTCGCGGTCCGGGGCTCGTTCGCGTCGAAATTCCCGCGAACGTGTCGGCACCGGTCGTTAGGGTGTGATCGCTTCGAAGGCGACGGGGAGGGACGCGGGTGGCGGATCAGGCTTTCCAGGTGGATCTGCGCGGGGTGGTGGATCTGCTCAGCCGCCATCTGTACGCGAGCCCGCGGGTGTACCTGCGGGAGCTGCTGCAGAACGCGGTGGACGCGATCACGGCGCGCGGCGGGGGCGGCGGCCGGGTGGTGATCGAGACCGGCGGCGGGGCGCTGCGGGTGCACGACGACGGCGTCGGGCTGACGGCGGACGAGGTGCACACGCTGCTGGCGACGATCGGCCGGTCGTCGAAGCGGGACGAGCTGGGGTTCGCGCGGCACGACTTCCTCGGCCAGTTCGGCATCGGGCTGCTGTCGGGGTTCCTGGTGGCGGATGAGATCGAGGTGGTGTCGCGGTCGGCGCGGGGCGGCGACGCGGTCCGCTGGACGGGCCGGTCTGAGGGCAGCTACCGGGTCGAGCCCGGCGAGCGCGACGAGCCGGGCACGACGGTGACGCTGCGGCCGCGTCCGGGGTCGGCGGAGCTGCTGAGCGCGCCGGTGGTGGCGGAGCTGGCCCGCACGTACGGGTCGCTGCTCCCGATCGAGCTGGTCGTGGACGGGGTGACGGTCACGGGCGACGGCCCGCCGTGGCAGGCGCCCCATCGCGATCCGGCGGCGCGGCGGCGCGCGCTGGAGCGGTACTGCGAGGAGCTGTACGGGTTCACGCCGTTCGACGTGGTGGACCTGGAGGTGGCGGAGGCGGGGCTGTCCGGTGTCGCGTACGTCCTGCCGGAGCCGGTGTCGCCGACGGCCCGCGCCGCGCATCGCGTCTACCTGAAGCGGATGCTGCTGGCGGAGAGCGTGCAGGGGCTGCTGCCGGAATGGGCGTTCTTCGTCCGGTGCGTGGTGGACGCGGGGGAGCTGCGGCCGACGGCGAGCCGGGAGGCGCTGTTCGAGGAGGAGCCGCTGGAGTCGGCGCGGGAGGGCCTCGGGGAGGTGCTGCGGCAGTGGCTGGTGCGGCTGGCGGAGACCGATCCGCCGAAGCTGCGCGCGTTCCTGCGGCTGCACCAGCTCGGCGTGAAGGCGATGGCGCTGCACGACGACGCCATGCTGCGGATCGTCGACCGGTGGATGGAGTTCGAGACGTCGGCGGGCCCGATGACGCTGCACGAGTTCCGGCGGCGGCATCCGGACGGCCGGTTCACCGGGAGCGTGGAGGAGTTCCGGCGGCTGTCGGCGGTGGCGGGCGCGCAGGGCGTCGGCCTCGTCAACGGCGGCTACGTGCACGACACGGAGATCATCGAGCGGCTGCCGGACCTCGACCCGGACATCCGGCTGACCCGGCTGGACGCGGCGGAGCTGACCACGACGTTCGGCGTGCTGGATCCGACGGCGGAGCTGGCGCTGCGGCCGTTCCTGGCGGCGGCGCAGCGGGCCGTGGAGCGGCTCGGCTGCGAGGTGGTCGTCCGGGACTTCGACCCGGCGTCGCTGCCGGCGCTGTACCTGACGAGCCGGGACGCGCAGTTCCGGGAGGAGCTGTCGCGGGCGCGGGAGGAGGCCGGCGAGCTCTGGGCGGACGTGCTCGGCGCGGTCGGCGCGACCACCGGTGTGGAGCGGCCGCAGCTGGTGCTGAACTACCGCAATCCGCTGACGCGGCGCGTCACGGCGCTCGGCGCGGACGGGCCGGTGGAGCCGGCCGTGCAGGCGCTGTACGGGCAGGCGCTGCTGCTCGGGCACCATCCGCTGCGTCCCGCGGACACGGCGGTGCTGAACCGTTCGTTCATCGGCCTGCTGGAGTGGGCCGTCCACCCTCCGGAGGCGGGCCAGTGAGTATCGAGGACGTGTACGCGCTGATGACGCGCGCGCAGGAGCTTCCGTACGGGGAGGCGCGGACCGTCCTGGTGGAGGACGCGCTGCGCCGCGCGGAGGCGGCCGGCGACGAGGTGCTGGCGTTCCGGGTGCGGGTCCGGCTCACGGACGCGTACCAGTTCGGCGGCGAACCGGCGAAGGCGTTCGCGACGTTCGGGCGGACGCTGGCCGAGCACGACCGCGATCCCGGCCGGTTCGACGAGCCGCTGGTGCTGCTGTGGCAGATGAAGGCGGTGGTGAGCTCCCTCACGAAGTTCCCGGAGATCCCCCTCGACCGGACGCGGGCGGTGCTGGACGACATGGAGCGCCGCTACCGGGCGGGCGGCCACAGCCTCCAGGCGGTGTACCGGCGGCGGCATATCGTGGCGCGGCATCTCGGCGATCCGTCGGCGGACGAATGGTTCGCGAAGTGGCGGGCGGCGCAGCGGGATCAGCTGTCGGACTGCGAGGGCTGCGACCCGACCGGGATGGTGGCGCATCTCGCGGACGCGGGCCGGTACGAGGAGGCCGCGGAGATCGCGGCGCCGGTGCTGGCGTCCGAGCTGTCGTGCAAGGAGCAGCCGCAGGGCATCCAGACGGCGATGCTGCCGGTGTACCTGCGGACGAGCCGTCCCGAGGCGGCGGCCGACGCGCACCGCCGCGCGTACCGGGCGCACCGGCGGCAGGTCGCCGACCTCGGCGACATCGCCGATCATCTGGAGTTCTGCGCGCTGACCGGGAACGACGCGCGCGGCCTGGAGATCGTGCAGCGGCATCTCGGGTGGCTGGACCGGGCGCCGCACGCGCACGCGGAGATGATGTTCGCCGCCGCGGCGGCCGCGGTGCTGGGCCGGGTCGCGGCGTCCGGGCGGGACGGGGTGACGGTCCGCCGTCCCGCGTCGGGCGGGCGTCCGGCGGGCGACGTGCCGGTGGCGGAGCTGCGCGCCGAGCTGGAGGGCCGCGCGACGGACCTCGCGGCGCGGTTCGACGCCCGCAACGGCACGTCCCACCAGGGCGACAAGGTGCGGGCGCTGCTGGCGGCCGAGCCGGTCTTCGGGTTCGTCCCGCTGGCCGCCCACCACCGCCGCCCGTCCCCGGCCCCCGCACCCGAGCCCGACCGCCAGGACGACGACATCGCGTCCATCGACGATCTCGACGCGCTTCTCGCGATCGCCGACGAGCGCCGGACCAGCCGCGACATCCCGCGCACGCTCGCCGCGTGGCGGCGCTTCGACGCGCTCGCCGAGACGGCCGCGCCGACGCCGCTGCAGAGCGCCCGCCGCCTGGACGGCCGGGGCGTCGAGCTGGCGATGGACGGCGACCGTGAGGGCGCGGTCGCGGCCTGGGAGGAGGCGTCGCGGCTGTTCGCGGAGCTGGGCGAGGAGGAGCAGCGGCACCGGGTGATGAGCCGGCTCGGGGCGCTGCG
Organism: Actinomadura sp. NPDC048394; assembly: GCF_040651755.1. Classification (NCBI taxonomy): domain Bacteria; kingdom Bacillati; phylum Actinomycetota; class Actinomycetes; order Streptosporangiales; family Thermomonosporaceae; genus Actinomadura; species Actinomadura sp. NPDC048394. The sequence goes on from NZ_JBEZJL010000035.1 coordinate 9,674, forward strand.
GTTCGAGCTGGGCGACGAGCGGGGCCTCGCGGAGATGACCGCGGCGGCCGACCATTTCGCCGCGCATCCGGGCGAGGAGGGGGCGGGGACGGCGGCGCTGCTCCGGCTCGCCGGGGCCCACCTCGACCGCGACCGGCCCGCCGACGCGCTAGCCGCGCTGGACCGGGTCGTCCCGGACGACGCCCCCGACCGGGCCGGCGAGCTGTGGTTCCTGCGGGGCCGCGCGCTGCTGGAGAACGGCGACGAGGAGGGCGCGGTCCCGGCGCTGCGCCGCTCGGTCGCCGAGGCCCGCGCGTCCGACGATCACGCCACGGCGGCGACGCCCGCGCTGCTGCTCGCCCAGATCCTCGTCCGGCGGCCTCCGGCGGAGGGCGGCACCGGTCCGGCGGAGGAGGCGTTCGCGCTGTTCGACGAGGTGATCGGCCTGCTGCGCGAGCCGTCGCCGATGCGGGCTATCGCGCACACCGAGCGGGGGCTGGCGCTGCTGTCGGCGGGACGCGCGGCGGACGCGGTCGCCGATCTCGCCGAGGCCGTCGCGGCGTGGACGGCCGAGGGCATGCGGGAGCAGGCCGTCCGCCTGCGCGTCGACCTCGCGGCCGCCTACCTGGAGGCCGGGCGGCACCTGGAGGCGGCGGAGGCCGCCGAGGAGGCGCTGCCGGGCCTCGACGAGGGCGACGCGCGGCGCTGCCGGCTGATCCTCGCGCACGCGCAGAAGAAGATGGGGGAGGAGGACGGGGCGGACACGTTCGCGTCCCTTGCCGAGACCGCCGTGAAGGACGGTGAGCCGGGCGCCGCCGCGCATTTCCTGGAGGAGGCGGCCGAGATCCTCACGAACCTGGACAAGGACGCCTTGGCCGCCGAGCGTTTCGGGGAGGCCGCCGACATGCACGCCGGCGCGGGCGACCCGCAGGGCGCCGTGCGGGCGCGCCGCCGCGCCGCGATGTGCCACCTGTGGAGCGGGGAGCCGGAGCAGGCTCTCGCGACGGTGGAGGCGGCGCGCGCCGCCCTCGACGCCCTCCCGGACGGCCCGCCCCGCACCTGGGAGACCGCGCTCGTGTCCTACGACCAGGCGCGCATCCTCGCGCAGACGGGGCGCCCGGCGGACGCGGAGCCGCACGCGTCCGCCGCGGTGGACGGCTTCCGGTCCCTCGACGAGACCGGCCCCGCCGACCAGGCCGCCGCCCTCCTCGCCGACATCAGGTCGGCGCTCCAGGAGTGACCCCGGGCTAGGCCAGACGGCGGGCGCCGGCGGACGGGACGGCGTCGAGGAACTCCGGCGCCGTCCAGCCGCGCTTGGCGTAGGCCGCGGCGATCGCGTCCCGCACCCGGCCGGCGCGGTCGGACGCGGTCAGCACGATCACCGAGCCGCCGAACCCGCCGCCGATCATGCGGCCGCCGCGGGCGCCCGCGCGCAGCGCCGCGTCGACGGCGGTGTCGGCCTCCGGCCAGGAGATCTCGAACTGGTCGCGCAGCGACAGGTGCGAGGCGTTCAGCATCGCGCCGAGCTCGGCGACGGCGCCGGCGCGCAGCAGCCCGACGGACGCCTCGACGCGATGGTTCTCGGTGACGACGTGCTGGACGCGGCGCCGCAGCACCGGGTCGCCGAGGCGGCCGAGCGCGCCCGCGAGGTCCTTGACGTCGCGGAGCGCGTCGACGCCGAGCAGCGCCGCGGCCTCCTCGCATTCGGCGCGCCGCCGCCCGTAGTCGCCGCCGGTGAGGGCGTGGGAGGCGCGGGTGTCGACGGCGAGGAGCGTCAGCCCGGCCTGCGACGGGTCGAACGGGACCTGCGCGGACAGGCCGCTGCGGCAGTCGAGCATGAGCGCGTGGCCGGGCGTGGCGAGCAGCGACGCGGACTGGTCCATCAGCCCGCACGGCATGCCGACCTGCTCGTTCTCGGCGCGCTGCGCGAGCCGGGCCAGCTCCGGCCGGTCGATCTCCACGCCGTGCAGGTCGCAGAGGGCCAGCGCGGTCGCGCATTCCAGCGCGGCCGACGACGACAGGCCCGCGCCCTGCGGCAGGTCCGAGTCGATCAGCAGCGACGCGCCGCCGGTGCCGTGCTCGCGCAGCACCCGCGCCATACCGACCGGGTATGCGGCCCAGGCCCGCTCGGACGGCCAGCCCTCGGAGACGACCGTCCCGCCCTCGACCGGGGCGGTGACGGTGCCGTCCGCCTGGAGGGAGCGGACCTCGACCACCCCGTCGCCGCGGCGCGCGGCGGCGACCGACACGCCCCGCGACAGCGCGAACGGCAGGACGAGGCCGTCGTTGTAGTCGGTGTGCTCGCCGATCAGGTTGATCCGCCCGGGCGCATGCCAGACGCCCTCGGCGGCGCGCCCGAACGCCTCGCCGAAGGCGGTACGGAGATCGGTCATCGCGAGCGCAGGAAGGTCCAGGCGTCCGACACCATCGCGCGCAGGTCCCGCTCGGGCTTCCAGCCGAGCTGCGACTGGATCTTGTCCGAGGACGCGATCAGCACCGCCGGGTCGCCGGGGCGGCGCGGGTGGACCTCGGCCGGGATGTCGCGGCCGGTGACCGCGCGGCACACCTCGATGACCTCGCGGACGGAGTTGCCGGTGCCGCTGCCGAGGTTGAAGATCTGGTGGGTGCCGGGCTCGCAGGCGTCCAGCGCGAGCAGGTGGGCGCGGCCGAGGTCGGCGACGTGGATGTAGTCGCGGACGCAGGTGCCGTCGGCGGTCGGGTAGTCCTCGCCGAACATCTTCACCGCCTCGCCCTGCCCGAGCGCGACCTTCAGCACGTTCGGGATCAGATGGGTCTCGACGGTGTGCCGCTCGCCCTGCGTGCCGTAGGCCCCGGCGACGTTGAAGTAGCGCAGCGAGACGCCGCCGATGCCGTGCAGCCGCGCGTACTCGGCGAGCGTGGTGTCGATCGCCAGCTTGGACGCGCCGTACGGGTTCGTGGGCCGGGTCGGGTCGGTCTCCAGGATCGGCGTCGACTCGGGCTCGCCGTAGCAGGCGGCCGTGGAGGAGAACACGATCCGCGGGACCCCGGCGGTCCGCATCGCCTCCAGCAGCGCCAGCGACTCGCCGAGGTTCTTGTCCCAGTACAGGCCCGGCTTCTCGACGGACTCGCCGACCAGCGACTTCGCCGCGAAGTGCAGCACGGCGTCGAACCCGGCGCCGCCCAGCACCTCGGCGGCGGCGCCGCGCAGCGTGCCGCGCACCAGCCGCGCCCCGGCGGGGACGGCGTCCTCGTGCCCCGTGGACAGGTCGTCCAGGACGACGACCTCGTGGCCCGCCTCCAGCAGCAGTGCGGAGACGACGCTGCCGATGTAGCCGGCGCCTCCGGTGACGAGCAGCTTCACGTACGGACCTCCTGGGAAGACGACTGGACGGCGGGGTGCCGTCCAGGCTATCCGCAACCCCGGCCGCCGAGATCCCGAACCGCTGGGCCAGCCGTCCGGGCCACCCCCGAGGCCGGGCTATCGGCGGCGGCTATCCGGCGCGCGGCGGCTATCCGGGGCGCGGAACGGGGAAGGCTGATCCCATGGACCGGACGCCAGGCGGCGAGCAGGCGGCCGCTCCGGCGGCGTTCCGGCCGCCGGGACGGCTCGCACGGCCATTGGTGTGGCTGCTCTCCACCTCGACCGACCTGGTCGTGCGGCTGGCGGGCGGCGACCCGAACGCGCTGCGCGAGGAGCTGACCGCGGAGCGCATGCGCGCCCTCGTGGCGGAGAACACGCAGATCGCCGCGGACGAGCGCGCGCTGATCGAGGAGGTGTTCGCGGCGGGGGAGCGGCCGCTGCGGGAGGTGCTGGTGCCCCGCACCGAGGTCGTGTTCCTGGACGCCTCGCTGCCGCTGGCGGTGGCGGCGCGGGCCGCGGCGGGCAGCCCGCACTCCCGGTTCCCGGTCTGCCGCGGCTCCCACGACGAGGTGATCGGGTTCGTCCACATCCGGGACCTGCTCGTCCCCGAGGACCGGGACGGCGCCGCGCCCGTGGGGGAGCTGGTGCGGCCGGTGAAGTTCCTGCCGTCCTCGCAGCGGGTCCTGCCGGTCCTGTCGGAGATGCGGCGGGAGGGCTGCCACCTGGCGATCGTCATGGACGAGTACGGCGGCGTCGCCGGGATCGTCACCCTCGAGGACCTGATGGAGGAGCTGATCGGCGACATCCGCGACGAATATGATGTCCAGGACGCGCAGGCGCGGCGCCTGCACGGCGGCGTGGTCGAGGTCGACGGCCTGCTCAACCTGGACGACTTCGCCGCCGAGACCGGCCTCCGGCTGCCCGCCGGGCCGTACGAGACGGTCGCCGGGCACATCATGGCGGTGCTCGGCCGCGTGCCCGCCGAGGGCGACTCGGTGCCGGCCGCGGACCGGGAGCTGCGGGTGGCCCGGATGGAGGGCCGGCGGGTGGCCCGCGTGCGCGTCACGCCGCGGGCGGCGCCCCAGGCGGCACAGCAGCCGGTCCGGCCGGCGGCGCGGTGGTCAGCGCAGCCGGCGGTGCGGCCCGCGGTGCCGGCGACGCCCGTGCCCCCGGCCGCGGCCCCGCGGCCGGCCGGCGACGCCGCCACCGGCGGCGGAGCCTCCGACGACACCTGAGAGAATCGGTCCGTGCACATGCCCGAAGCGTCCAGCCCCGTCAGCCCGGCCGCCGCGCCCGCCCCGCGGGTGTTCTCCGGCATCCAGCCCACCGCCGACTCGTTCCACCTCGGCAACTACCTGGGCGCGTTGCGGCAGTGGGTGTCGCTGCAGGACACGCACGAGACGTTCTACTGCGTCGTCGACCTGCACGCGATCACCGTGGAGCACGACCCGGAGCTGCTGCGGCGCCGGACGCGGGTGTCGGTGGCGCAGCTCATCGCGATGGGCGTCGACCCCGACCGCGCCACGCTGTTCGTGCAGAGCCACGTCCCCGAGCACGCCGAGCTGGCGTGGGTGCTCGGCTGCCTCACCGGGTTCGGCGAGGCGAGCCGGATGACCCAGTTCAAGGACAAGTCGTCCAAGCAGGGCGCGTCGGGGACGAGCGTCGGGCTGTTCACCTACCCGGTCCTGCAGGCCGCCGACATCCTGCTGTACACGCCGGAGCCGGGCACGGTGGCGCTGCGCGTCCCCGTCGGCGAGGACCAGCGGCAGCACCTGGAGCTGACCCGCACGCTCGCGCAGCGGTTCAACCACCGGTTCGGCGAGACGTTCGTCGCGCCGGAGGCGCACATCCCCGAGGGCGCCGCCAAGATCACCGACCTCCAGGAGCCGGACGCGAAGATGAGCAAGTCGGCGTCCTCGCCGCAGGGCATCATCGACGTGCTGGAGGAGCCCGGCCCGATGCGCAAGAAGATCATGCGGGCGGTCACCGACACCGGCTCCGAGGTGGTCTACGACGAGGAGAAGAAGGCCGGCGTCACCAACCTGCTGCGGATCTACTCCGCGCTGGACGGCACCTCCGTCGCCGACCTCGAGGCGAAGTACGCCGGGTCCGGCTACGGCCAGTTCAAGAAGGACCTCGCCGAGGTCGTCCTCGGCACCTTCACCCCGATCCGGGAGCGCACTGCCGCGCTGCTGGACGACCCGGCGGAGCTCGACCGGATCCTGGAGAAGGGCGCCGAGCGGGCCGGGGCGGTCGCCGCGCGCACCATGGAGATCGTCCGCGACCGGGTCGGCTTCGTGGGACGCGGTCGCTGACCGTGGCGGGCGAGGGGGCGCGCCCGGTGTCCGCGGACACCTTCGCCGGAGTGTCCGCGGACACCTTCGTCGGGGTGCCCGCGGGCCCGGCCGGCGGCGGCGTCCGGATGATCGGGGTCGCGATCCCGGTCCCCGAGCCGTACGGGACGGAGCTGCAGCGCACCCGCGCCGCCTACGGCGACCCGCTCGCCGACGCGATCCCCACGCACATCACGCTGATGCCGCCCACCGAGGTCGCCCCCGGCGAGATCGCGGCGATCGAGGCGCACCTGCTGGACGTCGCGCATTCCGAGCACCCGTTCCGCATCCGGTTGCGCGGCAGCGGAACGTTCCGACCGGTGTCCCCGGTCGTGTACGTCGCGCTGGCGAAGGGAATCGGCGGCTGCGAGCGCGTCCAGGCGAAGGTCGCGTCGGGGCCGCTCGCCCGCCCGCTGCCGTTCCCGTACCACCCGCACATCACCATCGCCCACCACCTGCCCGACGACGTCATGGACCGCGCCTACAAGGACATGTCCGGCTACCGCGCCGAATTCGAGGCGTGGGGGTTCTCCCTGTACGAGCACGGCCTGGACGGCGTGTGGCGGCCGCAATGCGATTTCGTGTTCGGCAATGGGAAACGCCACTCAACGTTCAACGGTTGATTACCGTCCGCCGCATCGAGCGTCCAGGGTTGGGTACGTTGCGTACATGCGGCAGGTGATCAGCGGGGTTCAGCGGCGGATCGAGGCTCTGCTGGAGACCGGGAAGGCCCTGCTGGACGCCGCGCGGGCCCGCTGGCGGTGGTTCGACCACCTCGCCCGCGCGTTCGAGCGCTACCAGGAGCGCCGCGGCGACCGGCTCGCCGCCGCCCTGACCTGCTACGGGTTCCTGTCGTTCTTCCCGCTGCTGGCGCTCGCGTACTCGCTGCTCGGCTATCTGGTCGGGATCAGCACGCAGGCCCGCGACTACTTCGTCAAGGCCGTCCAGGAGCTGCTGCCGGGGCTGTCGGACCAGCTGCAGGTCGAGCAGATCGCCCAGTCCAAGACGGCGGTGGGCGTCCTCGGCCTGGTCGCGCTGCTGTTCACCGGGCTCGGCTGGGTGCAGGTGCTGCGCGAGTCCCTCCGCGACATCTGGGGCAACCCGCCCACCGGCGGCGGCAACTACTTCCTCAAGCGGCTGTGGGACCTCGCCGTCCTCGCGTTCCTCGGCGTGATCCTCATCTGCGGGATGGCGGTGTCGACGGTCACCTCGTCGGCGACCCACACCGTCCTCGGCTGGTTCTCGCTGGACGACGTCCCGGGCGCCGGCACCGGGCTGCGGCTGCTGTCGCTGGCCTGCGCCGTCGCGTTCGACACGGTGATCTTCCTGGTGCTGTTCACCCGGCTGTCCGGGACGATCGCGCCGTGGCGGCGGATCATCCGCGGCGCGCTGTTCGGCGCGCTCGGCCTGGAGCTGCTCAAGCAGGCCGCGACGCTGCTGATCGGCCGGACGACGCAGAACCCCGTCTACGCCTCGTTCGCCGTCCTGGTCGGGCTGATGGTGTGGATCAACATCGTGTCCCGGTTCACGCTGTTCGTCGCCGCGTGGACCGCGACCCGCCGCGTCGTGCTGAAGGCCGACGCCGAGGACCCGGAGAACCTCGCCGACCAGGAGATCGGCGACCTCGAGGACCGCCGCGAGGCGGAGGAGTACCGCGAAGCGGAGAAGCACCGCGAGGCTGAGGAGCACCGCGAGGCTGAGGACCGCCGCGAGGCGGAGGAGCATCGGGAGCCGGAGGTGGACGGCCGGGAGCCGGAGAAGCGCCGTGAACCGGAGCGGGACGGCGCCACCGACGCCCGCGCGTCCGGACGGCTCTAGCGGGCCCCGTCGTTGTAGGAACCGTCGTTGTACGAGCCGTCGTCGTAGGAGTCGTACGGGCCGTCGTTGTAGGAGCCCGCGTAGTTCTCCGTGTTCCGGGTGTTGCCGGCCGGGCCGGGGTTCTGGACGCTCCGCACGTTCCCGCTCGGGCCGACGCCCCCGCCGGGGCCGACGTTCCCGGCCGGGCTCGGCAGCGGGTGGCGGCGACGGCGGCGGTACACCGCGAACAGCACGCCGATGGCCAGCAGCGCGCCGGCCGTCCCGCCGCCGATCTCCCAGACGAGGGCGGACGAGCCGCCCGACGAGTCCAGCGAGGTGCCGGGGAGCACGCCGCCCGACTCGCCGTCGGCGTGCTTCTTCGCCTGCGCGTTGCCGGGCGCGGCCAGCGTGCCGACCGGCTGGACCTTGCCGCGCGCCGCGAACCCCCAGTCGAGCAGCTTCGCGCCGGCCTGGAACGGCGAGCTCTCGCCGTGCATCACCGAGACGATGATCGTGTGCCCGTCGCGCCGCGCCTCGGCGACGTAGGTCTGCTGGGCGTGCACGGTGTAGCCGTTCTTGCCGCCGAGCATGCCCTTGTAGCCGTACTTCTGGCCCGGCAGCAGCTTGTTGTGCGTGTAGATCGGGTAGCCGCCGACCTTCTTGTGGTTCTTGCGCTCCTTCTTGGTCGGCGGCGCCGGAAACTGGAACTGGGTGGCCTGCACGTACGTCCGGAACTGCGGGCTCTTCATCGCCTCGCGCAGGAACAGCACCAGGTCGTAGGCCGACGTGTGCTGGGTGCGGATGTTCAGGCCGTAGTCGACGTCGAGGCCGTTCGGGGACGCGGCGAGCGTGTCGTCGGCGTGCAGGTACTTCGCCTCGGCGTTCATGTCGGCGATGGTCTTCCTCATGCCGCCGTTGGCCTCGGCGAGCGTGACCGCCGCGTCGTTCGCCGACATCATCATCAGCGCGTGGAACAGGTCGGAGACCTTGTACTGCATCGACGGCGTCAGCCCGACCTTGGTGCCCTCGACGTCGCACGCCTTCTGCGAGGGGCGGACGAGCCGGTTCGGGTCGAGCTTGGTGACGAGCGTCGCCGAGGTCAGCGTCTTCAGCGTGCTGGCCGGCAGGTACTGCCCGTGCGGGTCCTTCGCGGCGAGCACCTCGCCGGTGTCGGCGTCGGCGACGAGGTAGGAGGAGAACTTCAGCTTCGGCAGCGCGGGGACGCCCGGCGCCCTGTTCAGCACGATGCCGCGGCTCGCGAGCTGCGGGCCGCCGACCGGGTCGCGCGGCGGCGCGGCCGGGCTCGCGGCCGCGGGGGCCGCCAGCAGGCACACCGCGCTCAGCGGCACGATCATCGGTACGGTCATCCTCGGCACGGCGCGCCGGACCCCGGTCCGCCCCTGTCGTCCTGCTCGCAAGCTTCCGACGCTCCTCAGTCCCGCAGCGGCCGTTCCGCCCCGCACGCCCATGGCTCCCCCGAAGACTAGGCGACACATCCGGCGAAGGGGTACCCGACCGCGAAGACGGCAAGCTCGGGACGGATGAGGCGTATGGTGCGTTAGACGATTTTTGTGGCGCTTATGACTACTCACGGTATGTAAGCGGACGCTAGGCTCGGTCACCGTCCGTCGCCGCAGGTATTTTGGGACGGGCGGACTAGTTCGATCGAGTGGTGTCGGGTACATGATCAATGACCGAAAAGTAGGGGACGCGCGGGCCCGGAGGCCGCCCGTACGAGTCAATTGATCCGCGAAGGGCATGGAGTCCGGCGTGGCGAAGGGCGCGGGCGCCATGATGGTGTGAACACGTGACCTGGACCGGCGTTTGTCCAGGCTTAGGGACCCGCTGGCTGAATTGCGCCACGTGCCACGCAACGACCTGCAAGGATTGTGGACGGAGGTTGGCCGTGGCCATTGAGTTCAACGCATCGAGGGGCACCACGCTCGGCGTCGAGTGGGAGATCCAGCTCGTCGATGCGGAGACCCGGCACCTGCGGCAGGACGCGCGCCAGGTGCTCGCCGCGCTGCCGTCGCTCAGCGAGGACGGCGACATCCCCAAGGTCCGGCACGAGCTCATGGAGTCCACCGTCGAGGTCGTGACCGGCATCTCGCACACGGTCGGCGAGGCCAAGAACGACCTCGCCGCCACCCTCGGCGAGCTGCGCGCCGCCGCCGCCGACCGCGGCATCGCCCTCGCCTGCACCGGCACCCACCCGATCAGCGACTGGCGCGACGCGGTGATGGCGCCGACGCAGCGCTACGCCGACCTCGTCGAGCAGATGCAGTGGCTGGCCCGGCGCATCCAGACCTTCGGCGTGCACGTGCATGTGGGCGTCTCCGACGTGTCCAAGGCGATCCCGATCGTGAACGCGCTGTCGTCCTACCTCCCGCACTTCCTGGCGCTCACCGCGTCCAGCCCGTTCTGGAGCGGCGCCGACACCGGGCTCGCGTCCTGCCGGGCGGTCGTCTTCGGTCAGCTGCCGACGGCCGGTCCTCCCCACTTGCTGGACGACTGGGCGGCCTTCGAGGATTACATGGACACCCTGATGCGTGCCGGAACCATCCGGAGCATCAAGGAGGTCTGGTGGGACATCCGCCCCCACCCCGACTTCGGCACCGTCGAGATCCGCATGTTCGACGGGATCCCCACCCTGCGCGAGGTCGGCATGGCGGCGGCACTCTGCCAGAGCCTGGTCACCCTGTTCGAGCAGCAGCTCGACCGCGGCTACACGCTGCCGCGGCCGGCCGCGTGGGTCGTCCGCGACAACAAGTGGCGCGCGACCCGCTACGGCCTCGACGCCATCGTCATCACCGACGACAGCGGCAGCACCGCGCCGCTCCGCGACGACCTGTACGAGCTGATCCGCGAGCTGGAACCGGTCGCCGACCGGCTCGGCTGCGCCGAGGAGCTCAAGGTCGCCGGCGAGGTCCTGGAGCACGGGGCCCCCTACGAGCGGCAGCGCGCGATCCGCGCCGCGGGCGGCTCGCTGGAGAACATCGTCGACGCGGCCGTCACCGAACTCGCCGAGGACCGCTTCGTGGAGCTGGGGGAGGTCGTCCATGCCGGGGCCTGAGCGGCCGGCCCGGCCGGACGGGAGCCCCGAGGGAACGGCGACGGGCGCTTCGGGAGAGAACACGGGGGGCACCGGCGCGTCCGGTGCCCGCGAGGACAGCGGTGACGCCGGCACGGCGGGCGGCACCGGCGGCACAGGAGAGAACACCCGCGCGGCCGGCAGCGGCGGCGCCGAGAAGAACACCGGGAAGAACACCGGGCGGGCGCCGAGCGGCCCCGCCCTCGCGCAGGGGGCGCACATGACACAACCGGGACCCGGGGTGATGCCCGGCCTTGAACCACCGACCGCCCCGGGACCGGAGGGCCCCGCGGGCAGCGAGCGCCCGGCCGCGCTGCGGCCGCAGCTCGAGGTGTTCCTCGCCCGGCACGAGGAGGAGCTCGTCGCGTTCCGCCGCGACCTGCACATGCACCCCGAGCTGGGCTACAACGAGCACCGCACCACCGCGCGGATCGCCGAGCGGCTGCGCCTCGCCGGGCTCGAACCGCGGATCCTGCCGAAGGGCACCGGGCTGATCTGCGACATCGGCCCCGGCGACGGCCCGACCATCGCGCTGCGCGCCGACATCGACGCGCTGCCGCTGCAGGACGAGAAGGAGAGCGCCCCGTACCGGTCGACCGTGCCGGGCGTCGCGCACGCGTGCGGGCACGACGTGCACACCACGATGGTGCTGGGCGCCGGGCTGTTCCTCGCGCAGCAGGCCGAGGCGGGGCTGCTGCCCGGCCGGGTCCGGCTGCTGTTCCAGCCGGCCGAGGAGACCCCGGGCGGGGCCCTCGACGTGATGGCCGCCGGCGGCATCACCGGCGTCGACCGCGCGTTCGCGCTGCACTGCGACCCGCGCATCGAGGTCGGCGAGCTGGGGCTGCGCAGCGGCCCGATCACCGCGGCCTGCGACAAGGTGTACGTGAAGGTCACCGGCCCCGGCGGGCACACCGCCCGGCCGCACCTCACCGCCGACCTGGTGTACGCGCTCGCCAAGATCGTCACCGAGCTGCCGTCGGCGCTGTCCCGGCGCGTCGACCCGCGCTCCAGCCTGTCGCTGGTGTGGGGGCGGGTGTCGGCCGGGTCCGTCGCCAACGCCATCCCCGACGACGGCGTCGCCGAGGGCACCGTCCGCTGCCTGGACGACGAGGCGTGGCACCGCGCGCCGGAGATGATGAAGGCGCTGCTGCAGTCGGTCGCCGCCGCCTACGACGTGGAGGCGTCGCTGGAATACGTCCGGGGCGTCCCGCCGACCGTGAACGAGGCGGCGAGCGTGCAGATGTTCCGCGACGCGGCCGCGCAGGTCCTCGACGAGGAGGGCGTGGTGCCGACGCCCCAGAGCCTCGGCGGCGAGGACTTCGGCTGGTACCTGGAGTCGATCCCCGGCGCCCTCGCCCGGCTCGGCGTCCGCACCCCCGGCTCGCCCGGCGAGTTCGACCTGCACCGCGGCGACTTCGACGTCGACGAGCGCTGCATCCCGGTCGGGATCCGGGTGCTGGCGGCGACGGCGCTGACCGCGCTGTGGGACGGCGCCCGCCCGGCCGACCCGGAGACCGTCGAGGGCGCCACCCTCGCCTGACACCCACCCCCGCCCGCCCGGCGTCGGCATCCGCGCGGCGCTCGTCCGGCGTCGGCGCGGCGTCGCCCGGCGCTCGCCGGTGCCCGCGCGGTGTCGGCTCGGCGCTCGTCCGGTGTCGCGCGGGGGTGGCCCGGTGCCCGCGCGGTGTCGGCTTGGCGCTCGTCCGGTGCGGGGCGTGTTCGTCACGGCGGTCGCGTCCGGCGCGCCGGGCCCGGCCGCCGCGCTCGCCGCGGCCGTCACTGGCAGCGATCATGTGCACGCTGACCTGTGCCGATATGCGTACGCATTGGTAACGGACCTATTGCGAAACGGCGCAAGCTGGCAGTTTTCCACCAAACGCGAGGTAGCGTCCCAACGATTTCGGTGGCCGAGCGGCCGCCGATCCCGGGTGGGGAACGGAAGGAGCGCTACCTTGCGCCGTGGACTGAAGATCACTCTCGTCACCGTGACGGGTGCGGCGCTGACGCTGGGCGGCGCTTCTGCGTGCGGCGGCAAGAAGGCCGGCGGTGACAGCGGCGACGACAACGGCAAGAAGACCCTCAAGGTCGGCCTGGCGTTCGACATCGGCGGCCGCGGCGACCAGTCGTTCAACGACTCGGCGGCGGCCGGCCTCGCGAAGGCCGAGAAGGACCTGCACGTCACCACCAAGGAGATCTCCGCGCAGCCGGACGAGCCCGACTCCGACAAGGAGTCGCGCCTGCGCCTGCTCGCCAGCACCGGCTACAACCCCGTCATCGGCGTCGGCTTCTCCTACACGGCGTCGCTGCTGAAGGTCGCCAAGGCGTTCCCGAACACCAAGTTCTTCGTCGTGGACGCCGACGGCTGCAAGGTCGAGGGCGCCAACGTCGCCGGCTCCTGCTTCTCCGAGGAGCAGGGCTCGTTCCTGGTCGGCGCCGCCGCGGCGCTGAAGTCCAAGACCGGGAAGATCGGCTTCATCGGCGGCGTCGACGTCCCGCTGATCCAGAAGTTCTTCGCCGGCTACCAGGCGGGCGCCAAGAAGGCCAAGCCCGGCATCACCGTGCTGCCGCCGAAGTACCTGACCGAGCCGCCGAACTTCAACGGCTTCAAGGACACCGGCCTCGGCAACGAGGCCGCCAAGGGCCAGCTCGACAAGGGCGCGGACGTCATCTACCACGCCGCGGGCGGCGCCGGCATCGGCGTCATCAAGACCGTCGGCGCGGCCGGCAAGTGGGCCATCGGCGTCGACTCCGACCAGTACAACCAGCCCGCCGTCGCCGACGTGAAGACCCACATCCTCACCTCGATGGTCAAGCACGTCGACCTGTCGGTGTTCAACTTCGTCGAGTCGGTCGCGAACAACCAGTTCAAGCCCGGCACGGTGCAGTACAACCTGCAGAACGACGGTGTCGGCTACGCCACGTCCGGCGGCAACGTCGACGACATCAAGGCCAAGCTGGACGACCTGAAGGCGCAGATCGTGGCCGGCAAGATCACCGTCCCGACCAAGCCGTAGCGGTCCCAGGGCGGGCCGCCGCGGCATCCGCCGGGCCGGCCCGCCCGGACGTCTCTCGGCCGGGCGCGCGCGCCCGGGCCGTGCGTCGCCGACGCGACGCGGCCCGCCGCGCGCGCCCTGCCCGCGTACCCCGAGGCAGGAGGAGGGGCACTCGTGCCTGACCAGGTGCCGGCCGTGCGGCTGACATCGATCACCAAGCGGTTCCCCGGCGTCGTCGCCAACCGCGACATCAACCTGAGCATCGAGCCCGGCGAGGTGCACGCGCTCTGCGGCGAGAACGGCGCCGGCAAGTCCACGCTGATGAAGATCCTGTACGGGATGCAGCGGCCGGACGAGGGCACCATCGAGATCGACGGGGAGCAGGTGTCGTTCCGCACCCCCGCCGACGCGATCGCCCGCGGCATAGGCATGGTCCACCAGCACTTCAAGCTGGCCGACAACCTCACCGTGCTGGAGAACGTCATCCTCGGCGCGGAACCGCGCGCCAAGGGCCGGCTCCGCGGCCGCATCGACTTCGCCGCCGCCCGCGCCCGCATCCGCGAGATGTCGAAGGCGTACGGGCTGCGCGTCGACCCCGACGTCCTCGTCGAGACGCTCGGCGTCGGCGAACGGCAGCGCGTCGAGATCCTCAAGGTCCTGTACCGGGGCGCCCGCGTGCTGATCCTGGACGAGCCCACCGCCGTGCTCGTCCCGCAGGAGGTCGAGGAGCTGTTCGGCAACCTGCGGGAGCTGCGCGCCGAGGGCCTCACCGTCCTGTTCATCTCCCACAAGCTGGACGAGGTGCTGTCGGTCGCCGACACCATCTCGGTGATCCGCCGCGGCACCACCGTCGCGACGCGGCTCGACCCGTCGCAGGTCACCTCGCGGCGGCTCGCCGAGCTGATGGTCGGCTCGCAGCTTCCCACCCCGGAGCTGCGCGACTCGACGGTCACCGAGGACGTCCAGCTGGAGGTCGGCGGTCTGACGGTCCTCACCCCCGAGGGCCGTCCCGTCGTCGACGACGTCTCGCTGCGGATCCGGCGCGGCGAGATCGTCGGGCTCGCCGGCGTCGAGGGCAACGGGCAGAGCGAGCTGATCGAAGCGATCATGGGCCTGCGCTCCGCGGACGCCGGGACGATCGTGTTCGGCGGCGAGGAGATCGAGCACTGGCCGACGCGGCGGCGCCGCGAGGCCGGCATCGCCTACATCCCCGAGGACCGGCACCGGCACGGGCTCGTGCTGGAGGCGTCGCTGTGGGAGAACCGGGTGCTCGGGCATCAGACGCAGCGCCCGAACGTCCGCGGCCCCTGGGTGGACCGGCGGGGCGCCCGCCGCGACACCACCCGGATCGTCCGCGAGTACGACGTCCGGACGCCCGGGATCGACGTGCCCGCCGCCGCCCTGTCGGGCGGCAACCAGCAGAAGCTGATCGTCGGGCGGGAGATGTCCGGCGACCCGCACCTGCTGATCGCCGCGCACCCGACCCGCGGCATCGACGTCGGCGCCCAGGCCGCCATCTGGGACTACCTGCGGCAGGCCCGCGCCGACGGGCTCGCCGTGCTGCTGATCAGCGCCGATCTTGAGGAACTCATCGGAATGTCCGACACCCTGCACGTGATCCTGCGGGGCCGGCTGGTCGCGGAGGTCGATCCGCGGACGGTCACCCCGGAGGAGCTCGGCTCCGCCATGACCGGCGCCGGAGACCCGTCATGACCGGCCCCACCGACTCCCCGGACCCCGACGAGCCCACACCCCCCACCCCCGACCCGGACACACCGGAATCCAGCCCAAAGCCCGAGCCGAGCACACCATCAACCCCGAGCACGTCTTCCAAGCCCGGGGCGTCGTCCGAGTCCGGCGCGGCATCCAAGCCCGGCCAGTCGGGCCCCGGCGAGGAGCCTGACTCGGGCGCGGCGTCCAAGCCCGCAGCGTCCAAGCCCAGCGCGTCGTCCGAGTCCGGCGCGTCGTCCGAGTCCGGCGCGTCGGACTCCGGCGAGGAGCCCGAGTCGAGCGCGGCGTCCAAGCCCGCAGCGTCCAAGCCCAGCGCGTCGTCCGAGTCCGGCGTGGACCCTGAGTCCGGCGTGTCCGGGGCCGGGGCGGCGTCTGAGTCGGGCGGCGCGGCGGGGGCTGGGCGGGGGGAGGTGCCTCGGCCGGCTGAGCCGGATCCTTCGGAGAGCGACCCGGTGGTGAAGGCGGGGCCCGAGCCGGTGCCGTCGTGGAAGGCGATCCTGCGCGGGCTCGGCCCGACCGGGCTCGGGCTGAAGATCGGCGCGCCGATCCTGGCGCTGCTGATCTCGCTCGGCATCACCATGATCCTGCTCCGGCTGACCGGCGCCGACCCCGTCAGCGCCGTGCAGAGCATGGTCGACTACGGCACGCAGCAGCACTCCATCGTCGACATCATCAACCGCGCCACCCGGTACTACCTGTCGGCGGTCGCGGTCGCGATCGGCTTCCGGATGGCGCTGCTGAACATCGGCGTGGACGGCCAGTACCGGCTGGCGGCGTTCCTCGCGGCGGCGCTCGGCGGCGCGATCTCGCTGCCGGCGCCGTTCGGGCAGATCCTGGTGATCGTCGCGGCGGTGCTGGTCGGCGGGCTGTGGGCGGCGATCGCGGGCGTGCTGAAGGTGACCCGCGGCGTCAGCGAGGTGCTGTCCACGATCATGCTGAACGCGATCGCCACCGGCGTGATCGCCTACCTGCTGAACGACAAGCGGCTCGCCGAGCCGCGGCCGAACAGCAACGACGTCGCGACCGCGACGATCCCGCACTCGGGACGGGTCGGGCCGCTGAACGGCTTCCTGTCGGCGATCGGCATCGACCTCCCCGGCGCGGTGTACGGGCTGCTGCCCCTGGCGATCGTGGTCGGCATCGTGTTCTGGGTCGTGATCAACTACACCCGGTTCGGGTTCGACCTGAAGATCTCCGGGCTGTCCCCGTCCGCCGCGCAGGCCAGCGGGGTCAGCGCCAAGCGGATGATCGTGATCACGATGGTGGCGTCCGGTGCGGTGGCCGGGCTGATCGGCATCCCGGGGCTGCTCGGCGAGTCCTACGACTACTCGCTGAACTTCCCGGCGGGCCTCGGCTTCACCGGCATCACGGTCGCGCTGCTCGGCCGCAACCATCCGGCGGGGATCGCGCTCGCGTCACTGCTGTTCGCCTTCCTCGACCAGACCTCCGACATCCTCCAGGAGGTCGAGGTGCCGAAGGAGATCGTCGGGGTGATGCAGGGCGTGGTCGTGCTGACCGTCGTCATCGTCTACGAGCTCGTCCGGCGCTGGGAGATCCGGTTGCAGCAGCGGTCCGTCGCCGCGGAGCTGGCCACCGGCCATGACCTGGCCCGCGAGGCCGCTGGGAGCACCTCATGACCGCGACCGAGACCGTCGCGCCGGCGAAGGCCGGGAACGGCAAGTTCCGGCTGCGCTGGCCGCACTACCTGCTGATCGCGGCGGGCCTGCTGGTGCTGCTGTCGCTCGTCCGGATGGTCGACGGCGCGGACGACGTCACCTCCAGCGGGACGGTCAGCGCGGCGCTCCGGCTGGCCGTGCCGATCTTCCTCGCCGGGCTCGGCGGGCTGTGGGCGGAACGCTCCGGCGTGATCAACATCGGGCTCGAGGGCATGATGATCCTCGGGACCTGGACCGGGGCGTGGGCCGGCTACCAGTGGGGCCCCTGGATCGGCGTGCTGTTCGGCATCCTCGGCGGGGCGCTCGGCGGGCTGCTGCACGCCATCGCGACCGTCACGTTCGGCGTCGACCAC
Source organism: Actinomadura sp. NPDC048394 (assembly GCF_040651755.1). NCBI lineage: Bacteria > Bacillati > Actinomycetota > Actinomycetes > Streptosporangiales > Thermomonosporaceae > Actinomadura > Actinomadura sp. NPDC048394. Next base: position 26,970 of record NZ_JBEZJL010000035.1, read on the forward strand.
ATCGTGTCCGGTGTCGCGATCAACATCCTCGGGCTCGGCCTCACCCAGTTCCTGGCCGGGCTGATCTTCAACGCCGGGCACGCGAAGGACCTCGGCGGCGGGCCCCGGCAGTCGCCGCCGATCGACCCGATCAAGACGCTGACGCTGCCGGTGCTGTCCGGCGGCAAGATCGGCGGCTGGGAGAGCCCCGACTGGCTGGGGTCGCTGGAGGGCCACCACTGGTTCCTGGTGTCGGACATCGCGGGCATCCTTCGCGGGGTGACGAACGGGCTGTCCTTGCTCACCCTGGTCTGCCTGCTGCTCATCCCGCTCACATTCGTGATTCTGTGGAAAACTCCGTTCGGGCTGCGGATCAGGTCGTGCGGCGAGGACCCGTACGCGGCGGAATCGCTCGGCGTGCACGTGTACCGGATGAAGTACGCGGCCGTCATCATCTCGGGCGGTTTCTCCGGGCTCGCGGGCGCTTTCCTCGTCACCGTCGCCGCGACCCTCTACCAGGACGGCCAGACCGGCGGACGCGGCTACATCGGCCTCGCGTCCATGATCTTCGGGAACTGGCGGCCGGGCGGGCTCGCCGCCGGATCGCTGCTGTTCGGCTACACCGACGCGATGAACGTGCGCGGCGGCGGCCAGTCCGTGCACGCGCTGCTGCTGTTCGTCACGATCCTGCTGGTCGGCGTCGCCATCTGGCAGGGCGTGCGCGCCAACCGGCTCCGCTCGCAGGTCGTGACCGACCTCGGGCGGCGCGAGGTCCGCGGCGCGTACGTCGGCGCGGTGCTGTCGCTGGTCGCGGCGGCGGGGCTGCTCGTCTGGTTCCTGCTGAGCGACGAGGTCCCCGGCGAGCTCGTGTCGTTCAGCCCGCACCTGACGACGCTGCTCGTCCTCGCGCTCGCCAGCCAGCGGCTGCGGATGCCCGCCGCCGACGGCCTCCGGTACCGGCGCGGCGAGGCCCGCTGACCGGGCCCCGGTCTGGGCATCGGGGGCGGCGGCATGGGAGGTCGGGCGCTGTCCGGAGATGCGGGGCAGCGTCCTGGGAGATCGGGCGTCGTCCTGGGAGATCGGGCGGCGTCCGGAGTGAGCGGGTGGGGCCTGAGAGATCATGGGGTGTATGACGGACATCGACTGGCCTGCGCTGCGCACCGCCGCGCGAGAGGCGATGGAGCGCGCGTACGCGCCCTACTCCGGGTTCCCGGTGGGCGCGGCGGCGCTGGTGGACGACGGGCGCGTCATCACCGGCTGCAACGTCGAGAATGCCTCGTACGGGGTGGGGCTGTGCGCCGAGTGCTCCCTGGTGTCGGCGCTGCACGGGCCCGGCAAGGCGGCCCGGCCCCGGCTCGTCGCGGTGGCGGTCGTCGACCGGCACGGCGACCCGCTGATGCCGTGCGGGCGCTGCCGGCAGCTCCTGTGGGAGCACGGCGGCGCCCCGATGCTGCTGGAGACCGTCCGCGGCATCCTTCCCATGTCGGACGTCCTGCCCGACGCGTTCGGGCCCGACGATCTGGTCTCCCGGGCCTGACGACCTGACCTGGCTCTGATGTTCGGGCCTCCCGAGGCCTGACGTTCCGAACTGAGAGGACACTGTGGACGCCATCGACGTCATCCGCAGCAAGCGCGACGGCGGAACGCTCACCGCCGACCAGATCGACTGGGCGGTGGACGCCTACACGCGGGGCGCGATCGCCGAGGAGCAGATGGCGTCGCTCGCGATGGCGATCCTGCTCAACGGCATGACGCGCGCCGAGGTCGCGCGCTGGACCGAGGCGATGATCCGGTCCGGGGAGCGGATGGAATGGTCCGCGCTGGACCGTCCCACCACCGACAAGCACTCCACCGGAGGCGTCGGAGACAAGATCACGCTGCCGCTGGCGCCGGTGGTCGCGGCGTGCGGCGCGGCCGTCCCGCAGTTGTCCGGGCGGGGCCTCGGGCACACCGGCGGCACCCTCGACAAGCTGGAGTCCATCCCGGGCTGGCGGGCGTCGCTCTCGAACGCCGAGATGTTGGACGTGCTGCGCTCCACCGGCGCCGTGATCTGCGCCGCCGGCAGCGGGCTCGCCCCCGCCGACCGCAAGCTGTACGCGCTGCGGGACGTCACCGGGACCGTCGAGTCGATCCCGCTGATCGCGTCGTCGATCATGTCCAAGAAGATCGCCGAGGGGACGGGTGCGCTGGTCCTGGACGTCAAGGTCGGCTCGGGTGCGTTCATGAAGACGCCGGAGACGGCGCGCGAGCTCGCCGAGACCATGGTCGCCATCGGCACCGATCACGGCCTGCGGACGGTCGCGCTGCTCACCGCCATGGACCGTCCGCTCGGCAACGCGGTCGGCAACGCCGTCGAGGTGGCGGAGTCGGTCGAGGTGCTGGCCGGGGGCGGGCCGTCGGACGTGGTGGAGCTGACGCTGACGCTGGCGCGGGAGATGCTGGCCGCCGCGGGCGTCTCCGGGAAGGACCCGGCGGACGCGCTGAAGGACGGGTCCGCGATGGACGTCTGGCGGCGGATGATCAGCGCCCAGGGCGGGGACCCGGACGCGGCGCTGCCGTCCGCGCGGGAGAACCATGTCGTGGTGGCGCCGTCGTCCGGTGTGCTGACGCGTCTGGACGCCTATGGTGTCGGCGTCGCCGCGTGGCGTCTCGGCGCGGGGCGCGCGCGCAAGGAGGACCCGGTGTCGTTCGCCGCCGGCATCACCTGCCACGCGAAGCCGGGCGACCGCGTTGCTGCGGGACAGCCGCTGCTGACCCTGCACGCCGACGACGAGTCTCGCTTCGCGCGCGCGCTGGAATCGCTGGACGGCGCGTACTCGATCGAGGAGAACGGTACGCCGGAGCTCCATCCGCTCGTCCTCGACCGCATCTCCTGAACGCTGGGCCGGTGCTGGCGCGGGTGTGGGCGCTGGCGCGGGTGTGGGCGCTGGCGCTGGCGCGGGTGTGGGTGTGGGTGCGGGTGCTGTGGCGGGTCGTGGTGGATGCTCTGGCGGCTCGCGGACCTGGGTCGTGTGGTGAACGTCGGCCGAGTGTGAACTAGACATTGACAAGATGGTGTCCGCGAGCGAAGCTGTACCCGGATCTAGACAGTGACAAGTTCTAGGCGGCGGAGGATGACCATGACGCACGACCTGAGCACCGTCCGGCAGATGTGGCAGCTCCTCGAGCCCGTCCATGCCGTCCTGTACTACGCGCCCGAGGCCTCCGAGGAGGCCGCGGCCTTGGGATACGCCATCGACGAGCGGTGGCCGAGCTACTTCCCCTACCGGGCCGCGCCTCTCGGGGCGGTCGACGCGCAGACGGTGAGCGATCTGTTCTACAGCTTCAATCCGGAGATGGTGGAGCGCTTCATGACGCCGGCCTGGCGGAAGGCGACGCCCGAGCAGGTTCTGGCCGCGCGCCGTACCGCCATGGATCGTGTGCTGCGCCGGATCCTGGGCGACCGGATCGGCTCGCCGGAACTGGAGCGAGCCGCCCAGACGGCGCGTCGCGTCGCCGAGGCGGCGGACCTCGCAGGCCGTCCGATGGCCGCCGCCAACGCCGCGCTGCCCTGGCCGGACGAGCCCCACATGGTGCTCTGGCAGGCCGCCACCATCCTGCGCGAGCACCGGGGAGACGGGCACATCGCGGCGCTGCGTGCACACGACATCGGGCCCATCGAGGCGCTCGTCACGCATGCCGCGGTCGGGGCCGCTCCCGTCGACGTGTTCGCCAGCCGGCAGTGGACGCCCGAGGAATGGAACGCCGCCCGGGAGCGGCTCGCCGCCCGCGGTCTGGTGCGCGCAGGTGCGCAATCGGGATCGGCGAGCGAAAGTGCGGGATCGGCTAGCGAAGGTGCGGAATCGGGGAGTGACGGCGCGGGATCGGCGAGCGATGGTGCGGTAGAGGCGACGGAAGAAGGGGTTCGGGTTCGCGCCGCAATTGAGAAGCAGACCGACGAACTCGCGGCCGGGCCGTGGGATTCGCTCACGTCGGATGAGGTCAAGGAGTTGGCGGATCTGCTGATGCCCATCGTCCTCGACATCGTCGGTACCGGACTTCTCCCGATGCAAAGCACTCTCGGAATCGGGATGACCTACGACTACGAGCGACTCTAATCGGGGTATTGCCTGATGCTAGCCGGACCATATCGCGCTCGGCGATGGGATATCGGGCGGTGGGGGCGGCGCTTGCGTACGGGGCCGCCCCTCCAAAGTCAAGGGCGCCTTCGGCGTCGCTTCGCGATGGACTTCGTCCACCCTTGACTTTGGAGCCTCTGCGGCCCCTGGGCAGGTGATGGGGGCAGGCTCCGCCTGCCCCGCCCCCGGGTCGCGCCACCCCACCACCGCCTTCCGTACGCGTGTTCGGAGGGGCGAGATGGCCGGTGGAGCGGGCTAATAGCCGCCATTTGAATACTGGAAAGTATCCGCATTTACCGGTGAATTCGCGATGCAATCCCCGGTCACGCCAAGTAGAATGCGGGTATGCATTCTGTGACGGTCGAGCTGGGGGTGGCGTCCACCGCGGAATTGGTGGACGCGCTCTCAATGATCGCCACTGAACTCGCCCGACGGGACGTCCCCGAATCGGCGGCCGCGTGCCTGGAGCTCACCGAAACCCTCGCCGCCGCGACCGATCTCCAGGAAAGCGCAATGGCCGGTTTCATCGGCCGCGTCGACGCGGCAGGTGAACAAGCCCGGTGGGGATACCCCTCGCCCAAGGCGTGGCTGCGGTCTCGTCTGGGGATGCGGGACAACCGTGCCAAAGACCGCCTGGCACTGGCTCGCCAGCGCCACCGCCTTCCTCAAGTCGTCCAGCGGCTGGCGGCCGGGGAGTTGTCGTTCGGCTACGCCACCACCATTGCGGACTCGGTCGCGCGGCTGGACGACATCGACTGCGCACAGGCTGAGACGCTGCTGCTGGAGATGGCCGACGAAGGGTTCTCCGCCGGGAAGGTCGCCGCGTTCGGCAGCCGCATCCGTGACGTCATCGCCGAACGCGACGGCACCGAAGACGCCCCCGACGAGGACACCCGCCGCGGCTACGCCAAGTCATGGCTGACCACGACGCATTCCCTCGATGGCGGCCGGTACGTCAAGGGCTGGTTGAACCCCGAGGACGCCGCGATCTGGGATGGCACCCTGGCGCCGCTGGCCAAGCCTGCCGGGCCTGATGACCGTCGGGACATGGGCGAGCGCACCGCAGCCGCCTTGTCCGGCGTGTTGTCGGGCGGGCACAAGGCCTCAAAGGTCACCGTGATCTGCGACCTGGACACTCTTACCGGCGGCAACGCCCCCGCCCGGCTCATCGACGGAACGCCGATTCCTGCCGAGCAGGCCCGTCGCATCGCCCTCTCGGCCGGAGTCTCGCCGCTCCTGCTGGGAAAGGGCAACACCCCGCTGTACCTGGGCTGGCGCGAGCGGTTCGCGAGCCCGGCGCAACGGCAGGTCCTGGAAGCCCTGTACCCCTCGTGTGCGGTGCGGGGATGCGAGATGCCCGGCACCTTGTGCGAAGTGGATCACGTTCACGGATGGGCGCTCGGCCGATCGCCGACCGATATCGATCAGCTCACCCTGGTATGCGGGTGGCATAACCGGTTCAAGCACAGCCGCCCGGATCAGATCCAGATCAGCAAGGATCGGGATGGGCGGTATGTGTATCGGTTGCTTCCGCCGGCCGCCCGAGCCGCGACACCGAGCAATGGGCCACCGGGTGATCCTGCCCTCGACCGGGCCGCATGACCAATCCCATTCCACATTTCCATCGCTGCCTCGGCCCGTGAGGTGGGTGGGCTCAGGTGAGGGGGCCTCGGTGGCGGCGGAATTGTTCCTCCACCTCGGGAGGGATGTTCCCGCGCTGGTTGATCTTCACGCCGTTGGCCTTTGCCCAGGCCTTGATCGCCGCGCTTCGCTTGCGGGCGGCGGCGAAGGGGTCGCGTTCCTCGGGTGGGCGCTTGTCCACGGGGGTTAGGGAGACGGTCGAGGCGGCGCGTTCGTCCACATGCAGCAGGTCGTACCGCAGCGTGTACGCCAGTGCGGCGTCGATCTCCTCTGTGGACACGAGCAGGCGCTCGGCGAGATCCGCCTTGGTCGCCTGGCCTGGGGACCAGAGCGCGATCGCGACGAGGTCCATGGCCAGGTCGGAGTCGAGGTCGCCGTCCCGGGCGGGGCGCGGGCCGCGGGACAGGCGGCGGGGTGGTTCGAGGACGCCGCCGGCGGGCCAGAACTGCAGCAGCCATTCCCGGCGGTCGTCGAGGCGCCTCCGGTGCATCCGGACGCGGTACAAGCCGGGTGGGCCGAGCCTCACGCCGCGCATCGGCTCGCTCTGGATGACCTGGGTCAGGTCGACTCCGAGGCCTTCATTGAGCAGGGGCGACTCCATCACGTCGCCCCACTGCTCGTCGGACGGAGGTGGGGCCGCGTCGTGGGCTTCGAGGACGACATGGTTGAGCGCTGTCGCGGTGGCGAGGACCCAGCCGTTTCCGGCGCCGCCGAGGTCTCCTTGGGGCCGGCCTGCGAATGCATCCTCATCGAGTAGGTCGAGGTTCAGGTGGGCCAGTTCGGGTGGGAGGGCGGTGGTCCAGGGGGTGCCTCGTACTACGAGGGTGCTGTATTCGGGACGGTGGGCGGGGTGCTCGTAGCGGTCTAAGAGCGGCATGGGCGGACGGTAGTGGTCAGGGCTGACAGTTCGGGGAACTCCCGGCACGGAGGCGGCGTCGTAGGCGGGGCGGTCGTTGTGCGATGGGAGTGGGCTGTGGAGTTGGCGGGTCCTGAGGAGTTGTGGGCGGAGGCGTGCGCTACGGCCATGCTCAGCGTGGGTACTCCGGGGTGGGGTGCGACGGTGCGGGGCGACGGGGTGCGTACCGAGGATGTGGGCAACGGCTGGCACGGGATGAGCTGGGTCGAGGGCGGACGGGCGGTCCTGTACGGCTATGACGTCGACTACAGCAGGACGCGGGAGCACGTGCCGCCCATCGATCTGCTGGCCGGGGACCGGCGTGGCTGCCCTGGGAGTGGCTGGCGCAGATGATGCGCGACGAGCACATCGTCCAGTACGTCTACTGGTGGGACGGGTCGGCGTGGGGGCGTACGGACTATCCGGACGGCTTGGAGGACGGCGGCGGTGGTGTGGGGCGTGACCACCAGGTCGAGGAGTCCTTCCTCGCGTGGGGCGATGACCCTGAGGGTGCGGCGGACGCGTTCGAGGACCTCATCCGGGCGGCGCGCGCGCGTGCGGTGGACCGGGACGTCGTCGAGGCGCTGTTGCGGCGTCTGGATCCCCAGCAGTTCGACATCGAGGCGACGGAGCCGATGGACGTGGATGCCATGCTCCGGGTCGCGGAGCAGGCCGGGCTCACGGTGGGGGCCGTCCGGCCTGAGTTGGCTGCGGGGCGGGGTGAGCCGGAGGGGCGCCGTGTCCATGTCATCGACCATCCGGGGGATTGGGCGCCGTTCGAGGAGAGCTTCATGGCCGACGGGATCCCCGCGCACCTTTGCTGGTCGCCGTCCCTACGGGAGTAGGAGGTTGAGGTCGCCGAATTCGTGCCACAGGTAGCCCTCGTCCAGGGCGGCCTGGTAAGTGGCGGCGAGGAGGTCGCGGCCGGATATGGCGGTGAGCATCATCAGGTGCGACGAGCGGGGCTCGTGGAGGCCGGTGAGGAGGCCGTCGACGGCGCGGACGCCGCGTTCGGGCGTGACGACGTGCTCGGTCCAGCCTGAGGACGGGCGGACGTGTCCGGAGGCGTCCACGGCGGTCTCCAGGGCGCGGACGGCGGTGGTGCCGACGGCGATGACGCGTCCGCCTTGGGAGCGGACGTGGTCGACGAGCGCGGCGGTGGCGGCGGGCACCTCGTAGCGTTCGGCGTACGGGGGCTCGTGGGCTTCGGGGGACGCGACGCCGGTGTGCAGGGTGATCGGGGCGAGCAGGACGCCGCGCGAGACCAGCCGGGTGACGAGCTCGGGGGTGAAGGGGCGGGCGGCGCTGGGCATTTCGGCGCTGCCCGTGGTGCGGTCGTGGGCGAAGGCGGTCTGGTAGGCGGACGTGGGCCAGTCGCGGCGGACGTACCCGTAGCGGATGGGGACGCCGTGGCGGCGCAGGTAGGGGACGACGTCGGTGCTGAGGCGGGCCTGCCAGAGCCGGTCGGTGCGGCGGCCGATGAGGGTGAGGGTGGCGCCGCCGGGCATCGGGATCCATTCGCCGGGGCTGCCGCCGCCGTAGGGGAGGCTCGCCTTGCCGGACAGGCGGCGGAGTTCGACGATCCAGTCGCGGTCGTCGGCGCCGGGCAGCGGCGTGGAGAAGTGGACGCTGATGCGGTCGAGGCGGACGGCGGCGGGCAGCGTGGCGGAGGTGTTGACGACGAGGAGGTCGCCGGGGTCGAGGAGCGACGGCAGGTCGCGGAACTCGTGGTGGGAGACCTCGCCGGCGGCGCGGCGGCCGACGAGGAGGCGGACGCCGTCGCGGGTGCGGCCGCGGGCCTCGGGGGGTTCGTGGGCTTCGAGGTCCGGCGGCAGGGTGAAGTCGATGATGTCGGTCATTTCGGGGCCTCCAGGCGGAGTGCGGCGACGACGCCGGCGGCGGCGATCGCGGCGAACATGACCCCGGCGGCGGCGAGCCCCAGGTGGAGGCGGCCGGTGCCGAAGCCGGTGACGAGCGCGCCCGCGGCGCCGACGACGAGGGACGAGCCGAGGGTGTCGGCGATCTGCAGGGCGGAGGAGTTGACGCCCTGCTCGTCCTCGGGGGACAGGTCGAGCATCAGGACGCTGAGGCTGCCGATGGCGAAGCCCATGCCGGCGCCGCCGGCGATCCAGGCGGGCACGGCGGCCCAGCCGGACAGCTGCAGGGCGACGGTGACGGCGACGATCCCGGCGGCGACGAACACGGCGCCGAGCAGCGCGAAGAACTCGCGGGACCGCTTGGAGCGGCCCTGGATCTGGGACGCGGCGGACCAGCCGAGCGCGCCGACGGTCAGCACGACGCCGGCCTTGGTGGGGCTGAAGCCGTGCAGGGAGGTGAGGGTCAGCGGGATGAAGGAGTCGGCGCCGAAGAACGCGCCGGACAGCAGGCCGCGAACGACGACGACGCTGGGCAGCCCGCGGCGCATCCGGAGGGTTCCGGCGGGCAGCAGCCGGGGGAGCCCGTAGCCGAGCCCGGCGAGGCCGATCAGGGCGGTGGGGGCCATGGTCCAGCCGGTGCGTCCGAGGCCGTAGAGGAGGAGCCCGGCGCCTCCGGCGGCGGCGATGGCGGCGGTGTACCGGGTGCGGCCGGGGCCGTCCGCCGCGGCGTCGGAGCGCCGGACGCCGCGCAGCGTCGGCGTGAGCAGCAGCGCGGGCGGGATGACCAGCGGGATCAGGCCGAGGAACACCCAGCGCCAGCCGGCGTGCTCGGCGACGGCGCCGCCGACGGCGGGGCCGACCAGCGACGGCAGCACCCACGCGGCCGACAGCGCCGCGAACACCCGGGACCGCAGGTGCTCGGGGTAGACGCGGGCGATCACCACGTACAGCGCGACCATCGGGACGCCGGAGCCGAGGCCCTGGACCGCGCGCCCGGCGACGAACAGCCACATCGTCGGCGCGGTCCCGGCGACGGCGAGCCCGGCGACGAACACCGCGAGGCCGATCATGAACGGGCGCGCCGGGCCGGACCGGTCGACCCAGCCGCCCGCCAGCACCGTGGACAGCAGGCTCGCGATCAGCGTCGCGCTGAACCCCCACGCGTACAGCGACAGCCCGTCGAGGTCCTTCGCGACGGCGGGCATGACGGTCCCGACGGACATCGACTCGAACGCCAGGAGGGTGACGACGAGCACGATCCCGAGGGTCGCCACCCGGTACCCGCCGCCCATCACCCCCTGGCGCGGCCGTTCCCCGGCGACGGCGTCGTCCGCCTCGTCCGCCTCGTCCGGTTCGAGCACGGTGGTCATCGCGCGGCCGCCAGGTCCGCGGCGCGGTACCGGCCGCTCGCGGGACGGCCGTCGACGAGCCCCCGGTGGAACGCGGCGGCGGCCTCCTCGGGCGGCGGGGCGGCGTCGGCGTCCTCCCCGGCGGCGCGCAGCATGTCGGTGCGCATCTCCCCCGGGTCCGCCCACCAGACGCGGACGTCCGGCTCCTCCGCCGCGAGCACGTTCGACAGCTGCTCCAGCGCCGCCTTGGACGACCCGTAGCCGCCCCACGTCTCGTAGTTCTCGACCGCCGCGTCCGAGCTGATGTTGAGGATCGCGCCGTGCCGTTCCCGCAGGACCGGCAGGACGGCCTGGATCAGCGCGAGCGGCGCGAGCACGTTCGTCGCGTAGGTCGCGGCGAGGTCGGCGACGGGTTGCTCGGCGAGCCGCGGCAGCGGCGTCGTGCCGAGGGTGCTCGCGTTGTTGACGAGCAGGTCGAGCCCGCCGGACACCGCGCGGGCGAGGTCGGCGCGGTGCGCGGCGTCGGCGACGTCCCCGGGGATCGCGGTGACGTCGCCGCCGATGTCGCGCGCCGCCGCGTCGAGGGCCGCGGCGTCCCGGCCGTCGATGACGAGCGTCCAGCCGGCCGCGGCGAGCTCGCGGGCCAGCGCCCGCCCGAGCCCCCGGGAGCCTCCAGTGATCAGTGCGGTCTTTCCAGCGGCCGTGTTCATGCCCTCGACGCTAGGAAGCGGGCCGCGGTCCGGCATCGGCCATCGGCCCCCGGGGCCCCTCCGCAAATGGTCGTAGGACCTCCGGGCCCCCTCGCCGGCGCCCGCGTCCGGAGCCATCCGGGCAAAACCGAGTACGGTCTTCACATGCGCCCGTCGAAGGGCGCGCGAAGGGCGAGGCGAGAGGCCGGAATGGGCGAGGCGGAAGGGCTCGGGGCCGGGCAGGGCGCGACCCTGCACGCGGTGAGCTCCGCCGTGCTCGCCGTCACCCGTCACCTGTCGGTGCACGAGGTGCTGCAGGTGATCGTCCGGGCCGCGGCGCGGCTGCTGGACGCCCGGTACGCGGCGCTCGGCGTGCCCGACGACGAGGGGTCGTTCGCCGAGTTCGTCGTCGAGGGCGTCTCCGACGAGGACTGGGAGCGGATCGGCCCGCTGCCCCGCCAGCACGGCATGCTCGCGGCGATGCTGCACGGCGACACGCCGAAGCGGCTGGCCGACATCCGCCGCGAGCCGGAGTTCGAGGGCTGGCCCGTCGCGCATCCCGTGCTGAAGGACTTCCTGGGCGTGCCGATCAAGGACGGGGAAGACGTCCTCGGCATCATCTTCCTGGCGAACAAGCGCAAGCCCGGCGGGTTCACGCAGGACGACCAGGACCTGCTCGCGCTGTTCGCCGCGCACGCCGCGATCGCGATGACCAACGCCCGGCTGTACGAGCACAACCGCGAGCTGACCGTCGTCGCCGAGCGGAACCGGCTGGCCCGCGAGCTGCACGACGCCGTCGCGCAGAAGCTGTTCTCGCTGCGGCTGACGGCGCGCACCGCGGCCGCGCTCGCGGAGAAGGACCCGGCGCGGACCGTCGAGGAGCTGGAGCAGGTCGAGCGGCTCGCCGCCGACGCGCTCGCCGAGCTGCGCGCGGTCATCTTCGAGCTGCGGCCCGCGGACCTCGCCGACGGCCTCGTCGCGTCGCTGCGCAAGCACGCCGAGGTGCTGGACCGGGCGCACGAGACCGCCGTCCGGTTCACCGCCGCCGAACCGGTCGTCCTGCCGGAGGAGCAGGAGGCGGTCGTGCTGCGGATCGCGCAGGAGGCCGTCTACAACGCGCTGCGACACGCCGGGGCGCGGACCGTCGACGTGAGCCTGCGCGTGCTGGACGGCAGCGCCGTGCTGGAGGTCGCCGACGACGGGTCGGGGTTCGCGGCGTCCGACGGCGACCAGCAGGGCGGGCTCGGCCTCGCGTCCATGCGCGACCGGGCGTGCTCGATCGGCGCGGCGTTCGGCATCGACGCGGGCCCCGGGCGCGGCACGACGGTGCGGCTGGAGGTGCCGCTGTGACGCCGCCGCCCCCGCCGCCGATCCGGGTGCTGATCGCCGACGACCATCCGGTGGTCCGGCAGGGGCTGCGCACGTTCCTCGGCATCCAGGACGACATCGAGGTGGTCGGCGAGGCCGAGGACGGCACGTCGGCGGTGACGCTGGCCGAATCGCTGAAGCCCGATATCGTGCTGATGGACCTCAAGATGCCGGGCGCCGACGGCGTGACCGCGCTGACGGAGTTGCGGGCTCGGGGGGTGGGGGCGCGGGTGCTGATCCTGACCAGCGTCACCGAGCGCGGGCACGTGCTGCCGGCGGTGCAGGCGGGCGCGGCCGGCTACCTGTACAAGGACGTGGACCCGCGCGCCCTCGTCCAGGCGATCAGGGCGGTGCACGACGGGCATGTGCTGTTCGCCCCGGACGCGGCGGAGGCGATGCTGCGCGCGGAGCCCGAGCGCGAGCCGGCCGACCGCGGCCTGGGCGCGCTCACCGAACGGGAACGGGAGGTGCTCGTGCACATCGCGCGGGGCAGGTCCAACCGGGAGATCGCCCGCGCGCTCGTGGTCTCGGAGAAGACGGTCAAGACGCACGTCAGTAATCTGCTCATGAAACTGGGAGTGCAGGATCGGACGCAGGCGGCGCTCTACGCCGTCCGGCACGGCATCGGGCGGGACGGCACCGCCCGGGACGACGCCGGCCGGGATGGCGCGGACCGGGCCGGGGAGGCCGCTCGTGAGTGATACAACTCCTCTGACAGGATCGTCATCGAAATCGGTATGAACGTAGCAATCAGGTACGCAGCAGGCAGTGACATCGGGTGCAACCGAGAGAACAACGAGGACTCGGGCTACGCCGGTGCACGGTTGATCGCGGTCGCGGACGGCATGGGCGGCTATGCCGGCGGCGAGGTCGCGAGCTCGACCGTCATCGGCTCGCTGCGCTCGCTGGACAACGGCGCCCCCGGTGACGATCTGGTCGAGAGCCTCGGCCGCGCGGTCGCGGAGGCCAACGAGAAGTTGCGCATCGTCCGCGAGGAGCGGCCCGACCTGAGCCGGATGGGCACGACGCTCACCGCGATGCTGTGGTCGGGCGAGTCGGTGGCCCTGGCGCACATCGGCGACTCCCGCGGCTACCTGCTGCGCGACGGCGAGCTGTTCCAGATGACCCAGGACCACACGATGGACGAGCTGCTGAAGGCGGAGGCGGAGCAGGCGGGCCAGACCGCCGACCCCGCCGAGACGTCGCGGCTGTCGCACGTGCTGTACCGGGTGCTGGACGGGCGGGACGACCGCGAACCCGACCTGCGGCTGCGCGAGGCCCGGCTCGGCGACCGCTACCTGCTCTGCTCGGACGGGCTGAGCGGCCCGGTCGAGGCGCAGCGGATCTACGAGCTGCTGTCCGCGGAGGCGGACCCGCAGCGCGCCGTCGCCGCGCTGATCGAGGAGGCGCGCAACAACGGCGGCCCCGACAACATCACCGCGGTCGTGGCGGACGTCGTCGAGGCCGAGTACCACGCCGACGCGGGCGGCCCCGTGGTCGTCGGCGCCGCCGCGCAGTCCTGACCCCCGGCCGCTCGGCGGCCGGCCCGTCCGGCGCGTTCCCGTGCTGCTCGCGACGGGATTCGTGGCAACCGTAACCCTGAAGTCTGCCCGCATAGCTGGCGGTTTGTCCTACTCTTGCTCCGAGGTGGACTCAGCGTGCTCTCGGTAACGGTCGCGTCGCGGATCGTTGCCCGCACTTGACCCGCCTCCGGGTGAACCCGGTATACGGGTCACTCAGCCGTTTGTCTTCGAGGCGGAGGATTCGTTGGGGGGAGCGCCCGGGGCGGCGGCCGCCGGTGCACCGCGGGGTGCGCTCGGCCGGCTCGCCAGCCGGACCCTCACCGCAGCGCGGCACGGCCCACGAGGCGTGCTGCTGCGCGTTGCGGCGATGGCCGTTGCGGCCGTCGGCGTTTCATGGATCCACCGCCTCCACGACCCCGGCGTGCTCTGCCCCCTGCGGGCGCTCACCGGTCTCCCGTGTCCCCTGTGCGGGGGGACCACCGTGTTCGCCGAGTCCGGCGCGGGCCATCCGGTCCGCGGCGCCCTCGCGAACCCGCTGGCCCTGACCGGTGCGGCCGCCGTCGCCCTCGCCCCCCTGGGGCTCGGAGGACGGTGGTGGGCACTCCAGCCGAAGACCCGTGCCCGAATGCTCGGCGCCGCCCTCGTCGGGTCGGAGCTGTGGCAGCTCGTCCGGTTCGGTGTTCTGCGGGTTTGAGCCGCGGTCGATCGTCGGTCAGACTTGCGGAGCCCTCCGGGTCCGGCGGGCGTCACATATCCACAGGGTCAATCAATAAGGAGCAAGTGTGGGTAACCCCTACGACCCGTACGGTCAGCAGCCGGGCTACGGGCAACAGCAGCCCGGGTACGGGCAACAGCAGCCCGGTTACGGCCAGCCCCAGCAGCCCGGCTACGGCCAGCCCCCCGCCCAGCCCGGCTATGGCCAGCCCCCGGCCCAGCCGGGCTACGGCCAGCCGCCGGCGCAGCCCGGGTACGGCCAGCCGCCCGCGGCGCAGCCGGGCTACGGCCAGCCGCCCGCCGCGCAGCCCGCCTACGGCGCCCCGCCCGCCCCGGCCCCCGCGCAGCCGGCGTACCAGGAGGTGCACCACCACCACTACGGCTCGACCGGCCAGCTGGCCGAGTGGGGCTCGCGGGCCGGTGCCACCATCATCGACGGCCTCGTCATCGGCGCGCCCGTCGGCATCCTCTACTTCATCGCGATCCTGCTGATGAGCTCCGGCAGCGGCGGCGGCGCCTTCCTCGGCCTGCTGTTCCTGCTGGTCGCCGCGGTCATCGGCTTCGGCGGCGGCATCTGGATGATCTACCAGGAGGGCACCACCGGGCAGACGCTCGGCAAGCGCCAGATGGGCATCAAGGTCGTCAGCGCCCAGACCGGGCAGGTCCTCGGGTTCGGCGGCGCCTTCGTCCGGCGCCTCGCCCACATCGCCGACAGCGCCGCCTGCGACATCGGCTTCCTGTGGCCGCTGTGGGACGAGCGCAAGCAGACCTTCGCCGACAAGATGTGCAACACCCTCGTCGTCCGCACCTGAGCGGCGACGGCGTACCGAGCGGGGCGTCCCTCCGGGGACGTCCCGCTCTGCTTTTGGCACGTTCTCAGCGGCGCGCCGCGGACGGCGCCTAGGGCACGGGGTCGAACGCGCTGTTGCACGCCGCGACCCGCGCGCGCCGCACGGCCCGGTCGAGCAGCCGCAGCGCCTCGCTCCGGCGGCGCATCTGGTCGGCGGTGAGGCCGCGCTCGTCCATCCGCCGCGCCAGGTCCACGACGAGGGCCAGCCGGCCCGCCAGCGCCGCCACCCGGTGCGCGCGCGGCGGATACCCGGGCGCCAGCGGATGGTCGCCGCGGTGCGGATCGCGCAGGTCGACCAGCGCGTCCGCGATCTCCGGCGGCACCCCGGACACGTCGTCCACCGCCAGCAGCGCCTCCGTCGCGTCCCGCATCGCGAGCGTCAGCTGGCGGTCGGCGTCCGCGAGGCCCGGCACGTCCGGCGGGTGCGCGGACGCGTCGTGCGTCGTCCACCGCACCCCGACATAGGACGAGCCGCGCCGGTCCTCCTCCGGGACCAGCCCGATCGCCCGGTCGCCGAGCAGCACGACGACCGCCGCGCCCGCGTCGATCGCGGACCGGTTGAACTCGGCGGGACCGGTCAGCCCCAGCGGGTCGCCCGGCTCGGGCAGCGCCAGCCGCAGCGCGGTCAGCCCGCCGACGCGCAGGTCGCCGAGGCCGCGGCGCAGCGTCACCTCGGCGGGCTCGCCGCCGAGGATCTGCGGGCCCGCCGCCTTCTCGACCGCGTCCACCGCCTCGTCCAGGCCGACGCTGCCGGTCAGCCAGGCATTGCCCCACGCGACCAGCGCGGTCGCCACGTCCCTGCTCATCCCGTCCGAGCTCATCGCGTCCGACACTCCCCAATGGACATGCGATCCACCATAAGCGCTCGGATCGCCGGTGCCATCGGGCCCGCGGGACGTTCCTGCCTTCCGGTGCGGGCGGGACGGCCCGCCGCCGCGGGGAGCCGGGGGGCGGCGGGGGCCCGGTATCGCATAGGTTCTTTCCTGGAGAACGGACCGGTCCGGACCGGGACCGGTGGGATCACCGGGAATGGGGACGAAGGCACGCGATGGCCGGCGAGGTACTTCAGCTCCGCGGAGTCGGGGTCAGGCGCGGGGGCTCGGCCCTGCTGCGCGATGTCACGTGGACGGTGAACGAGGGCGAGCGGTGGGTCGTCGTCGGCCCCAACGGGGCGGGCAAGACGACGCTGCTGCAGATCGCCGCCGCGATGATGCACCCCACCGAGGGCTCGGTGGAGATCCTGGAGGAGGAGCTCGGCCGCACCGACGTGTTCGAGCTGCGGCCCCGCATCGGGCTCGCCAGCACCGCGCTCGCCGAGAAGGTCCCGGCCGGCGAGCGGGTCATCGACCTGGTGCTGACCGCCTCGTACGCGATCCTCGGCCGCTGGCAGGAGGAGTACGACTCCACCGACGTCAGCCGCGCCGTCGCGCTGCTGGACGCGCTCGGCTGCGCCGAGCTGATGAGCCGGACGTTCACCACCCTGTCGGAGGGCGAGCGCAAGCGGGTGCAGATCGCCCGCGCGCTGATGCCGGACCCGGAGCTGCTGCTGCTGGACGAGCCCGCCGCGGGCCTCGACCTCGGCGGCCGCGAGGACCTCGTCGCCCGGCTCGCCACCCTCGCCGACGACCCCACCGCCCCGACGATGGCGATGGTCACCCACCACGTCGAGGAGGTCCCGGACGGCTTCACCCACGCGCTGCTGCTGCGCAAGGGCGAGATCGTCGCGCAGGGCAAGGTCGACGAGGTGTTCACCGCCGAGCACCTGACGGCCTGCTTCGGCCTGCCGCTGACCATCGAACGGCAGGGCGGCCGCTGGTACGCGCGCGCCGTCCGCTGAGCCGCCGCTGACCCCCGGCCACCCGGCGTTCCGGGCGGACCGCCACGGAACGGGCACCCCCATTACCGTCCTGAGCTGCGCTGTCCCTACCATCGTGAGCGCCGTTGCCAACCGCTAGCACTGGGATGGGGCCCTCTTGAACCTGCTGGACGCGGCCGCGGTGTTCGCGGCCGGGGTCGCCGCCGGAGGCATCAACACCGTCGTGGGGTCCGGCTCCCTGATCACTTTCCCGACGCTGGTGGCGCTCGGGTACGTGCCCGTGGTGGCGAACGTGTCCAACAACATCGGCCTCGTCCCCGGCGGCGTCACCGGCGCCTACGGGTACCGCGCCGAGCTGAAGGGGCAGCGCGGCCGGCTGCTGCGGCTCGGCAGCGCGTCGCTGATCGGCGCGGTGATCGGCGCGCTGCTGCTGCTGGGCCTGCCCGCGTCCGCGTTCAAGTTCATCGTCCCGATCCTGATCGTCATCGCGCTCGTGCTGGTCGTGGTGCAGCCGCGGCTCCAGGGCTGGATCCGCAGGCGGCGCGAGGACGGCGGCGGCCACGCGCACGGCGGCCCGTGGCTGTGGATCGGCGTGCTGTTCGCCGGCATGTACGGCGGCTACTTCGGCGCCGCGCAGGGCATCGTGCTGATCGCGCTGCTCGGCATCATGCTGGACGACGACCTCCAGCGGCTGAACGCGAGCAAGAACGTGCTGTCGGCCATCGTCAACGGCACCGCGGCGATCATGTTCATCGCCACCTGGCTGTTCGGCGACACCGGGATCAACTGGTGGGCGGTGCTGCTGATCGCGGCGGGCTCCACCGTCGGCGGCTTCATCGGCGCGAAGGTGGGCCGCCGCATCCCGCCGCTCGTCCTGCGCGGCGTCATCGTCGTCGTCGGCGTCGTGGCGATCGTGAACCTGCTGCGCTAGTTCTCCCAGGGGGCGACCCCCTGGAACCCCCGTCACGACGAACAGGCCGTGCGGGCCCGCTGCGCTCGCTGCACTCGCTCCGCGTGCCCGCCCGTGGCGCGGGCTGGGCTTCAACCGTCCTTGGCTGGGGTCAGGCGGGTGGGGTGGGGTCGTCGGGATGGGCGTCGCTGTTCGGGTACTCGACCAGGGCCAGCACGCGGCTGGCCATGAACCGGGCCGTGCGGACCGGGGTGCCGGTGCGGGTGACCTCGCTGACCTCCACCACGCCGCGCCGGGTCGCGACCTCCACGCGGCGGCCCGCCCGCGCGGCGACCACCTCGTACGTCCGCGTTCCCTCGCCGCCGGCGTCGATCACGATCTCGACCCTGTCGCCCTTCATCGGCGCGAACCTCCGATAGTCGAACGTATATTCGACTTATACCCCGAACAGGGCCTCACGAACCGCCGCGAAGCAGGCGAAAAGCGCTGGTCAGCCCACGGGACGGACCTGCACGACCCCGTCCGTCACGCGCGTCTCGAAGAAGGGCTGCCGGGCGGTCGCCGGGCCGTGCACGACGGACCCGTCGCGGACCCGGAACGTGCTGCCGTGCCACGGGCAGACGATGCAGGTCTCGGCGTTGTCGTCGGTGGTGACGCGGCCCTGGTGGAGCGGCCCGGCGAGGTGGCTGCACCGGTCGGCGAGCACGTTGATCTCGTCGCCCTCGCGCAGCACGAACAGGCTGATGTAGCCGAGCCGGCGGTGCACCGGCCAGCCGTCCGGGAGCTCCTCGGCGGCGCACAGGTCGTGCCAGCCGGTCGCGACGAGGTGGGACGTCTGGTCGGCGTGGCTCGCGCCCGCCGCCTGCCGGAACGCCAGGTGCCCGCCGAGGTAGGCGCCGCCGAGCAGGACGGTCAGCCCCGCGAACCCGAACGCCTTCCCCGCGCCGTCCCGTCCCTGGTAGCGGGCGGCGAGGGACGCCGAGTACAGCATGCTCGCGGTGGCCGTCGCGGACGCGTGCACCAGCCCGACGCGCTGCTGCTCGCGGTGCAGCGCGGACCAGTCGGCGATGCCGGTGAGGACGGTCGGGACGGCCCCGGCGAGCCCGGCCGCGACGAGGGCCTGGGAGGCGCGCGCCGTCCCCGGCATGAGGTCGAGGATCGCCGACGACATCCAGCAGCCGATCGGCACGTCGGTGAGCGGTGTGTGCGCGGGGTGCCCGAACGGGACGCCGTGGAGGGTGTCCTTCAGGGGGCCGGGACGGAGCGTCCTGCGCACGGCGGTGGACAGCACCCGGATGGTGCGGTCGAGGCCGCGCGCGCGCTCAAGGGTCTCCGTCGCGTCCGCCAGCCGCTGCGACGCCTGCGCCCGCGACCCGCGCCGGAAGATGTTGCTCGACCGCCGGTTCATGTCCCTCCCTCGGGTGCGTGCGGGCGGCCCGCCCGAGGCGGCGCCCGGACCCATCGGTTCCGTCCGGCCCAGTGGTTAGAGACGGCCGTAATGGGACGCTCGATTGCGAGGTTAGTCGATCCCCCATGTGACGTTCGAGGCGGCCTGAGCCGCCCGCGGCGAGGGATACCTACCTGGACGCGCCGGGGCTAAACACATCGCGAACGGGCGTGCACGCCCAGCGAGCGCCGGGTCAGGGCCGTACCGGGGTCAGGGTGACGGGGACGCCGTTGAAGACGGCGTTGCCGGACAGCGGGTCGATCTCCTGCTCGTCGGTGACGGCGTTGACGTTCACGCCGGCGTGCTCGCGCGCGACGGCGGTGCGGGTGCCGGGACGGTCGTGCCCCCAGCCGTGCGGGAGGCTGACGACGCCCGCCATGACCGCGTCCGTGGGCTCGGCGACGGCGTCGACGGAACCGGTGCGGGACGAGACCCGGACGGTGTCGCCCGCGCCGACGCCGAGCCGGGCCGCGTCGGCGGTGTTGAGCTGGAGCGTGCAGGTGTTGGAGCCGCGCACCAGCTCGGGGACGTTGTGCAGCCAGCTGTTGTTGGACCGCAGGTGCCGCCGTCCGATCAGCACGAACTCGGCGGGGCGGTGCGTCCGGAGCGCGGTGTGGAGGCGGTCGACGTCGGCGGCGCAGGTGGACGGGCACAGCTCGACGCGGCCGGACGTCGTGCACAGCACCTCGTCGATGCGGGGCTTGAGGGCGCCGAGGTCGAGGCCGTGCGGGTGCTCGGTGCGGAGCCGGGTGAGGGTCAGCCCGGACGGGTCCGCGCCGAAGCCGTCGCCGTAGGGGCCGAGCCGCAGCATCATGTCGAGCCGCTGCTCGGTGAGGGTGCCGGTTTCGGCCAGCATCTTGCGCAGCTCGTCCGCCTCGCGGCCGTGCACGGGCGAGCCGGGTAGCGTCGTCGCCTTCCGCAGCGTCGTCGAGATGATCATCTCGTCGAGCGCGGCGGGGTCGCCGTCCGCGCCGGACGCGGCGAGCGCGAGCCGCGCGAGGATGCCGGACTCGCTCGGCCGCCCGTCCGGCAGCGGGACGACCGGCGGCGAGTAGCGCGCGTAGTCGCGGACGGCGAGCCCGGTCAGCGCGATGTCGTAGTGCGGCGTCTGCGCGGGCCGCGGCGGCGGCAGGATCACGTGCGCGTGCCGGGTCGTCTCGTTCAGGTACGGGTCCACGCTCACCATGAAGTCGAGGCCCGCGAGCGCGCGGTCGAGCCGGGCCGCGTTCGGGGCGGACAGCGCCGGGTTCCCGCCGATGGTGATCAGCGCCCGGATCCGGCCCTCGCCGGGCGTCTCGATCTCGTCGGCCAGGGTCGCGACCGGGAACTCGCCGTTGACCTCCGGCAGGTCCCGGACGCGGCTGCGCCACCGGCCCGTCGTGAACGGCTTCTTGCGCCGGTACACGGGCGCGTGCGCGGGACGCGGGAACATCGCGCCGCCGGGACGGTCGAGGTTGCCGGTCAGCACGTTGAGGACGTCCACGAGCCAGCTGTTGAGCGTCCCGAACGCCTGCGTGCACGTGCCGATGCGCCCGTAGACGGCGGCGCGGTCGGCGGCGGCCAGCTCCCGCGCGGTCCGGCGGATCGTCTCGGCGGGGATACCGGTGACGGGCGCGACGCGCTCGGGCGCGAAGTCGACGGCGAGGGCGCGCATGTCGTCCAGGCCGTTCACCATCCCGTCGAGCCGCACCGTGACGAGGTCCTCGGCGAACAGCGTGTGGACGAGCCCCATCAGCAGGAACGCGTCCGTCCCCGGGCGGATGAACAGGTGCTCGTCGGCGAGCGCCGCCGTCCGCGTGCGGCGCGGGTCGACGACGACGACCTTGCCGCCGCGCTCCCGGATCGCCTTCAGCCGGCCGGGGAAATCGGGCGCCGACGCCAGGCTCCCGTTCGACTCCAGCGGGTTCGCGCCGAGCATCAGCAGATGCCCGGTCCGGTCGAGGTCCGGGACCGGGATGGCGAGCGGGTCGCCGAACATGTGCCCGCAGCTCACGTGCTTCGGCATCTGGTCGGCGGTGCTCGCCGTGTACAGGTTGCGGGTGCCGAGCGCCTTCACGACCGCCGCGCCGTACAGCGGCCCCGCCACCGAATGCGCCGTCGGGTTGCCGATGTAGACGGCCACCGCGTCGCGCCCGTACCGCTCGATGACGCTCGCCAGCTCCCGCCGGACGGTCTCGAACGCCTCGTCCCACCCGGCCGTCCGGTGGGCCTCGCCGTCGCGGACGAGCGCCTCCTTCAGCCGGTCGGGGTCGCCGTCGAGCACCCCGAGCGTCGCGCCCTTCGGGCACAGGAAGCCCTTGCTGAACGGGTCGGCCTTGTCGCCGCGTACGCGCGTCACCGCGCCGCCGTCGTCGAGGGTCAGCTCGAGCCCGCAGAGGGCCTCGCAGAGAGGACAGGTGCGGAAGGCCGTGCGGTCGCCCATGTGCGGACACTCCTCCTGTGAGACCGAACTCCATTCTGGCCTGTTCTCGCGGGGGGCGCCATTTCCAAATTCTGGAGTTACTTTGTTGGTGAGGACTTCCGGCAGCCACAAGGAGCTGCTATGGACGCGTGGGTCGTCTGGTTGCTGATCGCGGCGCTCCTCGGGATCGCCGAGCTGCTGACGCTCACCCTCGCGCTCGGGCTCCTCGCCGTCGCCGCGCTCGCCGCCGGCCTCACCGGCGCCCTCGGCCTCCCCCTCGCCGGGCAGGTCGCCGTCTTCGCCGCCGGCTCCGCCGCGGGCCTCGCCGTCGTCCGGCCCGTCGCGCACCGGCACATCCGGCAGCCGCCCCCGCTGCGCACCGGCGCCGCCGCCCTCGTCGGACGCGAGGCCCTCACCCTCACCGAGGTGTCCCGCGCCGGCGGGCGCGCCCGGATCGGCGGCGAGGAGTGGTCGGCGCGGCCCTACGACCCCGACCTCGTCATCCCGGCGGGCGCCGCCGCCGACGTCCTCGCCATCGAAGGCGCCACCGCCCTGCTGTACCCGGTCCCCGGCGGACCGGGCGAGGAGGCACCATGACCGACATCGCCATCGCCCTGCTCATCGTCCTCGTCGCCGGGCTCGCCGTCGTCGCCACCGCGGTGATGCGGTCGGTGTGGATCGTCCCGCAGGCCCGCGCCCGCAACGTCGAGCGCCTCGGCCGCTACCACCGCACCCTCGAACCCGGCATCAGCTTCGTCCTGCCGTTCGTGGACCGCGTGAAGTCGCTCATCGACCTGCGCGAGCAGGTCGTCTCGTTCAAGGCGCAGCCGGTCATCACCGAGGACAACGTCGTGGTCCACATCGACACCGTGCTGTTCTTCCAGGTCACCGACCCGCGTGCGGCCGACTACGAGATCGTCAACTACATCAAGGCGATCGAGCAGCTCACCGCGACGACGCTCCGCAACGTCATCGGCACCCTCGACCTGGAGGCCACCCTCACCTCCCGCGACCGCATCAACACCGCCCTGCGCGGCGTGCTCGACGACGCGTCCGGCAAATGGGGCATCCGCGTCACCCGCGTGGAGATCAAGGCGATCGAGCCGCCCGCGTCCATCAAGGACGCCATGGAGAAGCAGATGCGCGCCGAGCGCGAGAAGCGCGCCGCGATCCTCACCGCCGAGGGCGCCCGCGCGTCCAAGATCCTCACCGCGGAGGGCGACAAGCAGTCCACGATCCTGCGCGCCGAGGGCGCCAAGCAGGCCGCCGTCCTGGAGGCCGAGGGCCAGGCGAAGGCCATCGAGCGCGTCTTCTCCTCCATCCACGACGCCGACCCCGACCCGAAGCTGCTCGCCTACCAGTACCTGCAGACCCTCCCGAAGCTCGCCGAAGGCCAGGGCAGCACCTTCTGGGTCATCCCCAGCGAGGTGACGAGCGCCCTCCAGGCCGTCACCCAAGCCTTCGGCGGCACCACCCCCAAGCCGGAGCCGTCCGAACCCGACGACGAGCCCGAATCACCCCGCGAGATCGCTTCCAGCGACCCGCTACCGCCCTACCAACTCACCCAGGGCAAGCCCAACGGCCAAGAGACCCCCGCCGATCCGGCCTCCTGAAGGCGCGGTCCCGGCGGGCCGGATGTGGTCGGGGGTGGGGTGGGGGGATTGTCCTGGTCGTGCCATGCTTGGGCGATCAAGACGGGGAGGTCTCCCATGCGCGTTTTCGCCGTGGCAGCCGTGGGCGTGCTGATCGCCGCCGCCGCGTCCGCGTGCGGCGGGTCCGACGGGTCGAAGGCGCGGGGGGCGACGCCGCCCGCGTCGGCGGCGCCGGCCAAGCCGAAGGGGCAGGCGCCGGCGAAGGCGGCGCCGCAGCCGATCGTCATCGCGTTCGGCGGGGACACGCACTTCGAGGGGCAGCTGCGGTCGCGGCTGGCGAACCCGGCGACCGCGCTCGGGCCGGTCGCGTCCACGCTGCGCGCCGCGGACCTCGCCATGGTCAACCTGGAGACGGCGATCACGACGGGCGGCACCCCGGCGCCCGGCAAGGAGTTCACGTTCCGGGCGCCGCCGTCGGCGCTGACCGCGCTGCGCCGCGCCGGGGTGGACGTCGCGTCCATGGCGAACAACCACGGCATGGACTACATGGAGGAGGGCCTGCGCGACTCGCTCGCCGCGATCAAGCGCAGCGGCTTCCCGATCGTCGGCATCGGGCGCGACGCGGACCAGGCGTACAAGGCGTACCGGACGACGGTGAAGGGCAACCGGATCGCGATCATCGGCGCGACGCAGGTGCTGGACGACAACCTGGTCTCGGCGTGGACGGCGACGGGCGCCAAGGGCGGGCTCGCGTCGGCGAAGGACGTGCCGCGGATGGTGCAGGCGGTGAAGGACGCGCGGAAGGGCTCCGACCTCGTCATCGTGCACCTGCACTGGGGGCAGGAGCTGAAGGCGTGCCCGCTGCCGCGGCAGCAGGAGCTCGCGAAGGCGCTCGTCGACGCGGGCGCGGACATCGTCGTCGGCGGGCACGCGCACATCCCGCTCGGCGGCGGGTATCTGCAGGGCCGGTACGTCCATTACGGCATGGGCAATTTCGTGTTCTCGTCGGCGCACGGCGAGACGGCGAAGTCCGGGGTGCTGCTGCTGCGGGTGGAGGGCCGGAAGGTCACCAAGGCGAAGTGGAAGCCGGCGCAGATCACCGGCGGGCTGCCGATCCCGATGGCGGGCGCCGCGGCGGCCGCCGAGGTGAAGCGGTGGAACGGCCTGCGCGCCTGCACGGGGCTGTCGGCGCGTCCCTAGTGGACTCTCCCCCTGTGGGAGACGCCAGGCTGGGGACGTGAGCAACGATCTCCTGCCCATCGGGCGGTTCGCGCGGCTGTGCCGGTTGAGCGTCAAGCAGCTGCGCCACTACGACGACCTGGGCCTTCTCGCCCCCGCGTGGGTCGACCCCTCGTCGGGCTACCGGTACTACCGGCCCGAACAGGCGCGGGACGCGCTGATGATCGGGATGCTGCGGGAGCTGGACGTCCCGCTCCCCGCGGTCGCTCGCGTCCTCGCAGGTCAGGGCGCGGCGGCGCTGCGGGACGCGCGGGACCGGCTGGAGGCGGACGTGGCGCGGCGGCGCCGCGCGCTGCGGCTCCTGGACCGGGTGCTGTCCGATGGGCTGCCGGAGACGGTCGTGTCGGTCGCCGAGGAACCGGCGCGGAGGGTGCGGCTGGTGAGCGAGCCGGCGACCCCGGCGAGCATCGCCGCGGCGACCGGGGCTTGCGTGGCCCGCCTCCTCGGGGCGGCCGAAGGGCCGCCGAGCCTCGTCGGGCTGTTCCCGCTGGACATGGCCGACGAGTTCGAGGTGCGGGTGGCGCTGGAGTCGCCGTCCGGCGAGGACGTCCTGCCCGGCGGCCCGTTCGCGCAGGCGCTGCACACCGGCCCGTACGAGGAGATCGCGCTCACCGTCCACGGCGTGCTGGCCTGGTTCGGCGACCACGGGCACGCGCCCGCGGGCCCGGTCCGGGAGGTCTACCTGAACGATCCGGGCAGCACGCCGCCCGAGCGCCTGGAGACCCGGGTGCTGATCCGACTGGAGGATGTCCGATGAGCTGGTACGAGGCGGCGGAGAAGCCGGAGATCGCGGAGTTCGGCCCGGTGTCCGGGCTGTCGGTCACCGGGCGCGGCGAGCCGGGCGGCGCGGAGTACGGGGCGAGCGTCGGCGCGCTGTACGCGGTGATGGGCGCGCTCGGCGCGCCGATGGTCCCGCTGGAGGGCCGCTGGTGGGTGGAGGACGAGCGCTCCCCGTTCGAGGTGCCGCGCGAGGACTGGCGGTGGCACCTGTTCCTGCGGCTGCCGGACGGGGTCGACGTGATCGAGGGCGCCGTCACGGAGGTCAGGCGGGGGATGCCCGCGGCGGCGCGCGTCCAGCGCGTCACGTTCACCGAGGGGCGGTGCGTGCAGATGCTGCACCGCGGCCCGTACGCGGACGAGCCCGCGAGCCTCGCCGAGATGGACGCGCTGGTCAAGGCGGAGGGCCTTGAGGTGAACGGCCTGCACCACGAGATCTACCTGTCCGACCCGAACGAGCCGGACCAGGCGAAGGCGCGCACGATCCTCCGCCAGCCCGTCCGCTGACGTCCGCCGAGGGGCCTGGACAGAGAATCTCAACGGCGTAGGTTCTCGGGCAAACCCCCTAGAGCGGCAGGGAGCGCCGATGCGGGACCAGCGGGTGAGGTCGGGCGGGATCGAACTGGCCGTACGGGAGCGCGGGGAGGGGAACCGGCCGGCGGTCGTCCTCGTCCACGGGTACCCCGACACCGGCGCGATGTGGGACGACGTCGCCGAGCGGCTCGCCGGCCGGTTCCGCGTGATCACCTACGACGTGCGCGGCGCGGGCGGCTCGTCCGCGCCGTCCGACCCGCTGGACTACGGCCTCGACGCGCTGATGGGCGACCTGGAGGCGGTGCTCGACGGCGTCGGCGCGGACGAGCCCGTCCACCTCGTCGGCCACGACTGGGGGTCGGTGCAGGGCTGGGAGGCGGTCATCGGCGACCGGCTGCGCGGCCGGTTCGCCTCGTTCACCTCGATCTCCGGCCCCGACCGGCGGCACCTCGCCCGCTGGGTGCGGACCGCCGTCCGGTCCGGGCCGCGCGGGGTGCGGGAGGTGCTGGCGCAGGCGCGCCGCAGCGTCTACATGCCGGTGCTCATGGCGCCGCGCGCCGGGGAGCTGGCGGCGCGGCTGCTGCCCGCCGGGTTCGCGCGCGGGCTGCGGCTGCGGGAGGGCGCCGAGCCGCGTCCCGGGCACCCGGCCGAGACGCTCGCGCAGGACGCCCGCAACGGGCTCGGCCTGTACCGGGCGAACATGGGCCGCCGCCGCGGCGCCCCGTCCGAGGGCGACGGGCGCACCGACGTGCCCGTCCAGCTGATCGTCCCGATCAAGGACCGGTACGGGTCGCAGCCGCTGCTGCTGTCGCCGCGCGGCGTCGTCCCGAACCTGTACGTGCGCCGCGCCCCGGCCGGGCACTGGGTGGCGCGCAGCCATCCCGACCTGGTCGCCCGCTGGATCACCGAGTTCGTGGAGCACGTCGAGGGCGGCCCGGAGACGCCCGGCCTCGCGCACGCGCGGGCCGCCGCCGAGCCTGGCAAGGAGTTCGGCGGCGACCTCGTCGTCGTCACGGGCGCGGGCAGCGGGATCGGCCGCGCGACGGCCCGCGCGTTCGCCGCGGCCGGGGCGCGCGTCGTCGTCGCCGACATCGACGAGGGCGGCGCCAAGCGAACCGTGGACGAGATCGGCGCGGCGGGCGGCGAGGCCCACGTCTACCGCGTCGACGTCGCCGACGCGGACGCGATGGAGCAGTTCGCCCAGTACGTCAAGGACACCTGGGGCGTCCCGGACATCGTCGTCAACAACGCAGGAATCGCCCTCGCGGGGTCGCTGCTGGAGACGCCGGAGGAGGACTGGGAGCGCATCCGCTCCATCAACGTCGACGGCATGTACCGCGGGTCCCGGCTGTTCGGGCGGCAGATGGTGGAGCGCGGCGAGGGCGGCCACATCGTCATCGTGTCGTCGCTGGCCGCGTTCACGCCGAGCCCGGAGCTGCCCGCCTACGGCGCGACGAAGGCGGCGGTCCTGCAGCTCGCCGAGTGCTTCCGGCTCGACATGGAGCGCTACGGCATCGGCGTCACCGCGATCTGCCCCGGCGCGGTCGACACCCCGATCACCCGGCAGACCCGGTTCGTCGGGATGGCCCCGGCGGTGGACGCCGAGCTCCGCGAGAAGATGGGCCGCGCGATCGAGCGGCGCGGGTTCCCGCCGGAGAAGGTCGCGCGGGCGATCCTGCGCGCCGTCCGGCAGGACGCGGCGGTCGTCCCGGTCGCCGTCGAGGCGCACGTCGCCCGGACCATCGCCCGCGTCTCGCCCGCCGCGAACCGCGCCCTCGCCCGCCTCGGCCGCCGCGCCGGCGACC
The DNA here is from genome assembly GCF_040651755.1 of Actinomadura sp. NPDC048394. NCBI lineage: Bacteria > Bacillati > Actinomycetota > Actinomycetes > Streptosporangiales > Thermomonosporaceae > Actinomadura > Actinomadura sp. NPDC048394. The sequence continues at coordinate 54,494 of NZ_JBEZJL010000035.1, forward strand.
GCCTCCTCGCCGGCGTCCAGGACCGCCACGCCGGACCGCGCTAGCCCGGGAAGCGGCGCTTCTTGGCGGTGTCGATCCAGCAGAGCAGCGCGAACGCGACGCCGATCGCGAGCAGCGACACGATCCACCACGCGGGGGACGGCAGCCGCCCGGCGGCGACCAGGAACCGCTTCGGGCCGTCCGGCTCCCAGCCGAACAGCTGGCTGGCGAACGGCACGACGCCCACGTACACCCCGAGCATGAACACGAAGGAGGACAGTCCGTCGTAGGACTTCGGGTCGTTCATACCGCCGAGCCTGCCGGGGCGGGGGCGCGCGGGATACCGACCAAGGTCGATGCCGCGCGTCCGGACGGCTGCCGTCAGGCGGGCGGGGACGAGCGTCGCAGGGTTTCGGTCGGGGTCTCGCCGAAGCGCCGCCGGTAGTGCTCCGCGAACCGGCCCATGTGCAGGTAGCCGGCGGCCGTGGCGGCGTCCGAGACCGTCCGCCGGCCGGGCCCGGACGACCGGAGCGCGGCGCGGGCGCGGTCGAGGCGCACGCCGCGCAGCAGTTGCGTCGGGGTGAGCCCCCACTGGGCGCGGCAGATCGCCTGGAGCTGCCGGACGCCGATCCCGGCCGCCGCCGCGATGTCGGACGCGCCGATCGGCCGGTCGTGGTGCGCCTCCACCCATTCCCGGATGAATCCGGCGAGATGGTGCGGGGCGCGCCGCGGCGGCTCCGCCAGCTCCGGCGTCGCGGTGTGCGGCAGGCCGAGCAGGATCGAGGTGAGCAGCGACTCCTCCAGGCTGCGCGCCGCGAGCGGATGCAGGCCCGCCGCCGCGGTGTCGTCGAGGACGCCGCACACGTGCCGCCACGTCCGCTCGACGATGGACGCGGGGGCGAGGGCCGGGCCGTCCACGCTGTGGAAGCGCAGCGGCGGGTCGTGGTCGTGGCCGAGGAGGCCGCCGAGGTGGTCGGCGAGCCGGCCGGTGCTCGTCGCGATCACCAGGCAGCCGTGCCGGGGGTCCGGGGTCAGCCGCATCGCCTCGTCGTGCGAGACGACGAGGGTGCCGGCCGCGGTGGCGCGGCGGCCCGACCGGCGGTACTCCACGCCCATCGGTGCGATCGGCGCGCACAGCGCGAACGCGCCCTCGGTCGGCGGGGTGTCGACGATGACGCCGGCGCCGCCGTAGCGGACCCAGACGAGCTTGACCGCGCCGACGCCGAGCGCGTTGACCCGGCCGTCCAGCGGGCTGCCGGGCTCGCGGGCCTGGAGGTCGTGGCCGACGGCGTACGGTTCGACGGTCCGGTGCAGGACGTCGAGGTCGCCGCTCGCGACCCGCTGGTACGCCGACAGCGGCGGCTCGTCTCCCGGAGGCGCGTCCGCCGGGGGCGGCGGCCCGGCGGCGGCGGTCACGGCGAGCCGCCCGGTGCGGCGGCCAGCGGCAGGACGCCGCGTGCGCGCAGCCGCGGCATGACCTCGGCGGCGAAGTAGCCCAGCTCGCCGGCGTAGTCGAGGAACGACAGCGCGATCCCGTCGAAGCCCGCGCGGGCGAACTCGGCGATCCCGTCGGCGACGTCGTCGGGGTCGCCGACCAGCGGGCAGCTGCCGTGCCCGGCGGCGAACCGGTCCCGGTAGATCTGCAGCATCTCCGGGGTGAACGACTGGGCGTGCAGGCCCTGCAGACGCATCACCTCATCCACCGCGGGCCAGTCGGCGTACTCATCGGCGTAGTAGTGCAACTGGTCCTCCGCTTCGGCGCGGGTGGGGCGGCACACGACGTGCCCGAGGGTGAAGACTCCGACGCTCCGGCCGTACGAGGCGGCCTCCTTGCGGATGGCGGCGACGACCTCCGCACCGTCCTCCGGGCCCGCGACGACCGTGAACGCGCGGTCGGCGTTGCGGGCGGCGAACGACCGGCCCTGCCGCGACGACCCGGCGTTGATCACCGGCAGGCTCCGCCCGTTGTACGGCTTCGGCGAGCCGACGACGCGCCGGAGGTGGAAGTACGGGCCGTCGTGGTCGAACGGCTCGGTGCTCGACCAGATGCGCCGGACGACGTCCCACCATTCCTGCGCGTAGGCGTACCGGGTGTCGTGGTCGTCGGGGAGCGTGAGGCCGAACATCTCGTACTCGGGGGCGTGCCAGCCGGCGACGATGTTCAGCCCGACGCGTCCGCGGCTGAGGTGGTCGGCGGTCGCGAGCTGCTTGGCGGCGACGATCGGGTGGTGGAACGCGGTGTGGACGGTGGTGAAGACGCGCAGGCGCGTCGTGGCGGCGAGCAGGCCGGACGCCCACACCAGCGGGTCGAGGACGCTCTGGTGGAAGTCGGTGCCGGAGCCCCAGTCGGTCCAGCGGGCGACGGGGAGCAGGAAGTCGATCCCGGTCTCGTCGGCGAGGCGGGCGAGGCGCAGATTGTTGTCCCACGTGGCCCGCCACCTTTCCGGAACCGTGGTTATCGCCAGTCCCGATTCGGTGTTGGGGGAGAACAAGCCAAGCTGGAATCCCATCGAGATTCACCTTCGTCCGGCCTCGTCCGCGTGCATCCGACTTCGCCCAGTATCGGAAGGGTGTCGGGTGCGGGCAATGGCCGCCGGCGTTCATATCGGGATGACCCCGAGGGTGAGCCGGTCGAATGGTCCGGGCGGTCCGTTCCCCTCGGCGTGCCGGCCTTCGGGGGTCGCGTAGACGACGATCCGCGCCGTCTCGCCGGAGCATCCGCGGCACCGGTGGGCGAGGGCCTGGACGACGTCGGTGAGGTGGGTGCCGCAGGAGTCGCCGGCGCGGCCTGCGGTGTCGCGCGCGCGGGCCGCGGTGTCGCGGGAGGCGGCGCGGGGCGCGGTTTCGCGGCCACGGGAGGCGGGGGCGCGGGAGGCCCGGCCGGGCGGCGGGCCGCCGGTCTCCAGGCGGACCTGGAAGCAGGACGGGCGGCGGCAGCCGGGCATCGAGCAGACGTGCTGGTCGCCGAGCGGGGAGCGGGCGGGATCGCTGGGCATCGAAGGGCCTTCCGGCGCGGTCGCGAGCGGGTGATGGCGGGTCCCAGGTCACGTATGTCGCGTTCTTCCGGAAAATCGAGGGCCATTGATCGGGGCTGGTGAACCTTCTGTCTTCCGTGGGAGGAGAAACGCGAGAACGTGCGGAACCAACTATGCCCCGGGCCGCCCTTCGTACGCAACGCTAACCGGATAGGCAGCTTCGCATTCCGGCCAGCCACGCTCCCCTATTTACGGCATTTCTCTGGATTGTTGTAATCTGTCCGGAAATAGCGGGAAACCAGGGCGGAGAGCAGTGCCGCCCCGACCATGAACAGCCAGCCGTGCCGGAAGCCCGCCACCGACGGCCGCGCCGCGTCCCCCAACAGCACCGCCAGCACCGCGATGCCGAGCGCCGAGCTGATCTGCCGCGCCATCATCAGCACCGCCGACCCCAGCGACAGCCGGTCCGCCGGCAGCGACGCCGCCGACCCGAACAGCGGCGGCTGCAGCAGCGCCGTGCTCACCCCGACCAGCAGCGCGCCCGGCACGAACATCACCAGGTAGGACGGCTCCGGCGAGGCGAGTACCGCCCACCAGCCGCAGCCCGCCGCGAGCGCCAGCCCGCCCAGCACCGCCGACGCCCGGCCTCCGATGCGCCCGACGATCCGTCCGGAGAACGGCGACATCACCATGCACGACAGCGGGATCGGCGCGATCCCCACGCCCGCCCGGACGATCGGGTAGTGCCACACCCCCGTGAAGAACAGCGTCGCCGCCACCAGCGTCGCCGCGAACACCAGGTAGTAGAGGAAGACCCCGGACACCGCGACCGCGAACGGCCGGTGCCGGAACAGGTCCGGGCCGATCACCGGGTTCGGGTGCCGCCGCATGTGCGCGACCGCCAGCGTCCCGAGCACGGCCGCCGCGACCGCGCACGCCGCCGTCCGCGCCGAGCCGTAGCCCCAGCCCGACGCCTGGACGAGCAGCGCGGTCAGCGCCGTCGCCGCGCCCAGCACCAGCGCCGACCCCAGCAGGTCGAGCCGCTGCCGCGCCTTGCGCGGCGTGTCCGGCAGCAGCCGCCGGCCGGCCAGGATCGCCGCCGCCGTCACCGGCACGTTGATCAGGAAGATCCAGCGCCAGCCCGCCATCAGCAGCAGCCCGCCGAGCACCGGCCCGCAGCCGCCGCCGAACGCCGCCACCGCCGTCCAGATCCCCATGACGGTCGGGTGCTCGCGCTTGGGGAACGCGGGCAGCGCCAGCCCGAGCGACGTCGGGACGAGCACCGCCCCCGCCGCCGCCTGGACGACCCGCGCCGCGACCAGCGCCGGCAGGGTCGGCGCCACCGCGCACGCCACCGACGCCGCCCCGAACAGCGCCATCCCGGCGAGGAAGCTCTTCTTGCGGCTCGTGTCGTCGGCGAGCCGCCCCGCCGGGACGAGCAGCGCCGCGAGCACGATGGTGTAGGCGTTCAGCACCCACGACACCTGCGGCAGCGGCGCGCCGTCGAACGTGCGCCGCAGCGCCGGGAACGCGACGCTCACCGCGAACAGGTCGAGGATCGCCAGGAACTGCGCCGCTGACGCGACGGCGAGCACAAGCCACCGCCGCGCGTCCGGGGCCTGCGTGCCCTCCGAGGCCTGCCTGTCGGCCGGGGCCTGCGTGCCGGCCGGGTGCGGTGCCCGCCGGGTCTTCGTCCGTGCGTTCATGCCGTCAATGATCGAAAGCGGCCGGGCCCGCCACGAGTGGCAGGATTGACAGCGTTCGATAGATTACTGACATGACGCGGACTCTGGCGATCCTGGTCGTCCCGGGCGCACCGGTCTTCGAGGTCGCCATCCCCTGCCAGCTGTTCGGCTCGCCGCCGCCGTCCCACAGCGGCCCCTGGTACGACGTCCGGCTCTGCTCCGAAGGCCCGTCCCCGCTGCGCGGCTCGTCCGGGCAGGACGACCTGCCCGGCGCGTTCCAGGTCGCCGCCCCGCACGGCCTGGACGTCCTGGACATCGCCGACACGGTCGTCGTCCCGGCCGCCGGGAACGTGCTGACCGATCCGTCGCCGCAGGTCATCGAGGCCGTCCGGGCCGCGCACGCGCGCGGCGCCCGGATCGTGTCGCTGTGCTCCGGCGCGTTCGTCCTCGCCGCCGCCGGCCTCCTCGACGGCCGCCGTACCGCGCTGCACTGGAAGCACGCGCCCGTCCTGCGCGAGCGGTTCCCGTCCGTGGAAGCGGACACGTCCGTCCTCTACATCGACGACGGCGACCTGCTCACCGGCGCCGGCAACAGCGCCGGCATCGACCTGTGCCTGCACGTCATCCGGCAGGACCTCGGCGCGGACGTCGCCAACGCCGTCGCCCGCCAGATGGTCGTCCCGCCGCACCGCACCGGCGGGCAGGCCCAGTACGTCGAGACCCCGCTGCCGCCGTCCGGCCGCGCGGACGGCCTCGGCCCCGTCCTGCAGTGGGCGCTGGCGCGGCTCGACCGCCCCCTCACCACCGCCGACCTCGCGGCCCGCGCCGGGCTGACCGGGCGCACCCTCATCCGCCGCTTCCACGCCGAAACGGGGACGACCCCGTTGCAATGGCTCCTCGCCCAGCGCGTCATCCGCGCCCGCGAACTCCTTGAGGGGACCGACCTTTCCATTGACCTCGTCGCCGAGAAATGCGGCCTCGGTACGGCGCCGAACCTCCGCACCCACTTCGCCCGCGAACTCGGCGTCACCCCGAGCGAATACCGGCGCGCCCACCGCCGCGTTCCGGCCGGCTGACCGCCGAATCCGGTCGGCACCGTTTATCGTGGCCTCCATGGCCACATGGGACGACACGCAGGCCCCGAAACGCCTCGCCGCCCAATACTTCGCCGAGCGCTCGTGAACCTCGGCCTGCTGACGTTCAACACGCTTTTCCGCGGCGACTCGCGCGCCCGGATCAGAGCGCTCGCCGCGATCCTCGAGGACTCGCCGTACGACGTGGTGTGCCTGCAGGAAGTCGTCTCCCCGCTCAATCTCGCGGTGCTCCGCAGGGCGACGCCGTCGTACCCGTACGTCGCGCACGGGCCGTCCGTGCCGCTCGTTCGCGGCGGGCTCGTCACGCTTTCCCGGCGGCCGATCGTCCGCCGCCATTTCCACCCGTACCGGTTCACGGGCCGCCCCCGCCTTGAAGGACTCCTGCGCAAAGGCGTCCTGCTGACCCGCGTGCGATCCGGGAACGAGCACATCACGGTCGCCAACACGCACCTGACGGCGAATATGGACAACGACTGGGACCTCGCGAACCCCTACACCCGCATCGAGGCGAACGAACTCGCGCAACTGGCGGAATTCCTCGCGCACCCGCGCCTGACGGACCCCCTGATCGTCGCCGGCGACTTCAACGTCCCCCGCAGGTCGCCCCTCCTCCGCGACTTCCGCGCCGCCACCGGCCTCGCGGACGTCCTGAACGGCGACCCCGCGACGACGTTCCGTCCCACGCCGGAACTCAGCCTCGAACCCATCGACCAGATCCTGGCCACCCCGCCGCTGGCGGCGACCACGGCCGTGGTCTTCAAGGACGAGATCCGCCTTCCCGACGGCCGCGCGTGCCACCTGTCCGACCACTACGGCCTGGCCGCCGCCTTCACCGCGTAGAGCTGGCCTGGGGCGGGACGGCGGGGTTGGTGGCGGGGCCCACATTCCGGGCCGGGAGTTGCTCAGCCGCGGCCATAAACACGACGCAAGTGATCCCTTACAGTGGGTGGGTCTTAGCGGAACGCCGCCGTTTCGCCTGTTCCGTCCCCACCCCGGAGGCCGTGATGAGACGCTCCCCCCTCCGCGCCGCGGCGACGCTCGCCGTCGCAGGCGCGCTCGCCGCGACCGGCCTGGCCGCGCCCGCGTCGGCGGACACCGTGCCGGGCTCGGTCCCGCCCGACAAGGACCCCTTCTACAAGGCGCCGGCGAACATCGGCAGTTACGCGCCGGGCGCGATCGTCGCGTCCCGCGCCTTCACGCCCAAGGCCGGGAACGTGGCCGACACGGCGAACGCCTGGCAGGTCTCGTACCGCACCAACGACTCGCACGGGACGCCGGAACTCGCGGTCACGTCCGTGCTGGTGCCGAAGGCGGCCTGGACCGGGTCCGGCGCGCGGCCGGTCGTGTCGGTGCAGGCCGCCGAGGACTCCACCGGCTCGCAGTGCGCCCCGTCCTACGGCCTCGCCTCCGGCGACCTGTTCGCCTCGTCCGCCGCGATCTACGCCGGGCCGATGCTGAGCAAGGGCTGGGCCGTCGCCATGCCCGACTTCGAGGGCCCGAAGTCGGTGTTCATGGCGGGCGTCCAGGCCGGGCACGCCGTCCTCGACGGGATCCGCGCCGTGCGGCGGTTCACGGACGCGGGCCTCCCCGCGACGGCGCCGTGGGCGCTCGCCGGCTACTCCGGCGGCGCCCAGGCCACCGGCTGGGCCGCGGAGCTCCAGCCGTCCTACGCGCCCGAGGTGAAGCTCGCCGGGGCGTCGATGGGCGGCATCCCCGCCGACCCGGAGGCCGTCGCGCGGTCGCTGGACGGCGGCGTCTTCTCCGGCTTCGAGGCCGCCGCCGCGGTCAGCCTCGGCACCGAGTACCCGGAGATGGACATCGGCTCGCTGATGAACGACAAGGGCAAGCAGGCGATGGCGGACGCCTCCGGCAAGTGCCTGACGGACCTGCTCACGTCGTTCGCGTTCAAGAAGCTCGCCGGCTACAGCACCGTCCCGGACCCGCTGGCCGTGCCGCGCGTCCGGGCCGTCCTGAAGGCCAACACCCTCGGGTCCGCCGCGCCCGCCGTGCCGGTGTTCGACTACCACGCGAACACCGACGAGATCGTCCCGGTCGCGCAGGACGACGCGATGGTGAAGGCGTGGTGCTCGCGCGGCGCCACCGTCCACGTCGTCCGCGACGCGATCGGCGAGCACGCCCTGGAGATGGTCGTGCGGCAGAACGACGCGGTGAACTTCCTGAACGACCGGTTCGCCGGCAAGGCGCCCGTCAACGACTGCTGATCGGACGCGCGGTGAGGGCGGGCCTCCCGAGGCGCGCACCAGGGCGGCGGCCCGCCCTCACCAGAGCAGCAGGACGAGGGCGGCGGCGATCGCGACGATCAGCACGCCGCCCGCGGCCAGCGGCCCCTCCGTCCGCGCGGCCGGGGACGGCCGCCGGCCGTCGATCGCGGCGGCGGCGGCCCGGTAGCGCACCGCGGCGTAGCCCATGCCCGCCACGCCCGTGGCGATGAGGACGATCCCGGCGGCGACGGTCCGCGCGCCGCCGTCCTCGATGATCTTCGCGACGGCGAGGCCGAGCACCATCACCCCCGCCGCCGTCCGCATCCAGGCGAGGAACGTGCGCTCGTTGGCGAGGTGGTCGCGGGCGAGGTCGGGGTCGCCGCCGTCCTGCGCGGCGGGTTCCTGCATGGCGGGTCCTCCCGGAGCGAGGCGTGCGGCTTCGAGCCTGTATTCCCGGGTATTCGCAGGTCATGAGCCTGTGGGGGAAACGGGACGACATGCTGGTGCACGAGCGGGACCCGTTCAACGCCGAGCCGCCCCGCGCCGCGCTGGCCGGCCGCCGGACGACCCCGCCCGACACCTTCTACAGCCGCAACCACGGTCCCGTCCCCGACCTCGACCCGGCCGCCTGGCGGCTGACGGTGGACGGCCTCGTCGAGCACCCTCTCGACCTGTCGCCGGCGGACCTGCGCGAACGGTTCGACGAGCACGAGGTCGCGGCCACGCTGCAATGCGCGGGGAACCGCCGCGCCGGGCTGGCCGAGGTCCGCGCCATCCCCGGCGAGGACCCGTGGGGGCCGGGCGCCACGTCCACCGCGCTCTGGACGGGGGTCCGCCTCGCCGACGTCCTCGCCGCGGCCGGGCTGCGCCCCGAGGCCGCGCACATCGAGTTCGCCGCGCCCGACGTCTCCCGGCTCGCCGACCCGCCGCAGCCCTACGGCGGATCCATCACCGTGGACAAGGCCCTCCGTCCCGAGGTCCTGCTCGCGTGGGCGATGGACGGGCGGCCGCTGCCGCGCGTGCACGGCGCGCCGCTGCGCGCGGTCGTCCCCGGCTGGATCGGCGCCCGCAGCGTCAAATGGCTCACCCGGGTCAGCGCGCGCGCCGACCCGTCCGACAACTACTTCCAGGCCACCGCGTACCGCGTCCTGCCGCCCGACGCGGACCCGGCGCAGGCCGGGCCGGACGACGGCATCCCGCTGGGCCCGATCGTGGTGAACTGCGCCATTTTGCGCCCGGACGACGGCGCCCGCGTCCCGTCCGGCCCCACCGAGATCACCGGCTACGCGCTGGCGGGCGGGGACCGCACCGTCGCCCGGGTCGACGTCTCGGCGGACGGCGGCCGGTCCTGGACGCAGGCGGTCCTCGACGACGGCGACTCCCCGTGGACGTGGCGGCACTGGCGCACCACCCTCGACCTGCCCGCGGGCGAGGCCGAGATCACCGCGCGCGCGTGGGACTCCGCGGGCGCCGTGCAGCCCGAATCGCCCGTCCACCTGTGGAATCCCAAGGGCTACGCGAACACGTCCTGGGCGCGCATTCGCCTCACCTGCACCTGAGTGAACATCCGGCCGCCGGTCACTATTCTCAATGGTCCGGCGTCGGCGCTCAGGAGGGGAATCCGATGAACAGCGTCCGGAATTCGATCGGCCGGGCATTCGACGAGGTATGGCGGCGGACCAGCGACCGTCTCGGCGGCCTCACCGACGCCGAGTACCTCTGGGAGCCCGTCCCGGACGGCTGGACGCTGCGCCCCGACGCCGCGGGCCGCTGGCTCATCGACGGCGAGGGCGGCGGCGGCCCGGCCCCCGACCCGGTGCCGGTCGCGACCCTCGCCTGGCGCATCGGCCATGTCGGCCTCATGTTCACCGACTTCGGGATCCGGCTTTTCCAGGGCCGCAACATCACGCTGGACGACGTCGAATTCTCCGGAACGGCCGCGGGCGGGATCGGTTTCCTGGAGTCGGCCTTTCGCGTCCATTGGCGCGAGCCGTTCGCCGCGATGCCCGAGGAACGGCTGTGGGAACCGTCCGGCCCGGCCTTCTTCGGCTACGCCGACCACCCGGTGATCGACACCGCCCTGCACGTGCTGGACGAGTTCACCCACCACTCCGCCGAACTCGGCGTCCTCCGCGACCTCTACCCGCACCGCGCCTGAACGCCCCGCCGGTCAGGTGCGAGGACCCTATTGACACATGATCTTTTATCCCGTTGGATCGCTCCATACTCGCGAGTAGCCCGGATCGCCGGTCCGGTCGTCTCGGCACGCCCCCCGCCGCGGTTCCACCCCCAGCGAGAGGATCCCTGTGTCGTCCCTGTTCAAGCGGCTGGCCGTGCTGTCCCTGTCGGCGGGCCTCGCCGGCACCGCCCTGGCGGCCGCGTCCGCCGCGTCCGCGCAGGCCGCCCCGAAGCCGCGCGCCCAGGCGTCCGCCGCCGACGCGCCGCCCGCCACGCTGGACCTGTCGGACTGCCCCGACGTCCTGCCGGTCGGCGCCGACCCCGCGGACTGGTTCTGCAACGTGCTGGTGACCAACGCGGGCCGCATGAAGATCGGCGGCATCGACCAGCAGATCACCGCGCCGATGCGGATCACGCTGCTGTCCGGCACCGACCCGAGGACCGGGGCGGAGATCTCCAAGTTCGTGAAGATGCGCAGCACCGCGATGACCGTCGCGGGCGGCGCCCTCGGCATCCCCGGCACCGAGAAGATCCCGCTGTTCGCGCTGAAGGTGAAGCCCCAGTACGCGGGGAAGATCGACCTCGACATCGTCGACCGGAAGACCCGGCTCGACCTGAAGATCAAGCTGATCAACCAGCTGCTCGGCGACACCTGCTACGTCGGCTCCGACACCGCGCCGATCTCCCTCGACCTGGACCTGGCGGACATCACGCCGGCCCCGGGCCCGGACGGCACGTTCTGGGTCAAGATCAACGCCACCGACGACACGTTCGCCGTGCCGAAGACCAACGGCTGCGGCTTCGCGGCGCCGATCGCCGACCTCCGCGGCGGCCTCCCGTCCGCGTCCGGCGCCAACCACGCGCAGCTGACCTCGTACTTCGGCGGCAAGCAGTACTCGGAGATGTACCCGAAGATGTCCGCCCGCACGAAGTAACGCCCCCCCCGGGCCCGCGCCCCCTCCCAGCGCGGGCCCACCGTGGCGCTCTGGGTGCGTCTGATGCGGGAACCCTACGGGGGTGCCGTACGTTGGCCCGGGACGTAAGCGTATGGCGTACTCCTACGAAGGGGAGCTTCCCATGGTGATCCGTTCCGCGAGCGACCTGGCCGACTTCCTCGTCGGGTACACCCGCGACATGGCCGTCTCCGATGAGGAGCCGGGCGCGATCCTCGACCGCTACTTCGTGCCGGAGTTCGCCTACTGCAACGACGGGCTCGTGATCGACCGGCGGCGGATGATCGACCACGTCGGGCCGGTCCGCAAGAACGTCGACCGGGACGGGATGGCCGCCGCGGACCTGGCGGGGCTGGAGATCCACGAAGCGCTGGTCTCGGGCGACCGGTTCGCGGCCCGGTACACGCTCCGCACCCGGATGCGGAAGGGGCGGACGTTCGCCGCCGAGATCTACATGTTCGGGCGGCTGGCGCCGGACGGCCGCATCGAGCGCGTCGACCAGGTGACCCGGGAAATAGATCAGGGATTTAAATAAATCGGTGATATATTTGCCGGGTTCCGCGCGCTCGTTCGCAGGAGGCGACGATGGCCAGGGGGTTTCCGCTGGAGCCGGTACCGATCCGGGTGCCGGACGGTGTGCTCGACGATCTGCGGCGGCGGTTGGAGTTGACGCGCTGGCCGGACGACGCGGGTAACGACGACGGCTACTACGGCGTGAAGCGCACCTACCTGCAGGGGCTCGTCGAGTACTGGCGGGACGGGTACGACTGGCGCAAGGCCGAGGCCGCCATCAACGCCTACGAGCACTACCGCATCGACGTCGAGGGCGTGCCGGTGCACTTCATGCGGCGTCCGGGCGCCGGTCCCGATGCGACGCCGCTGATCCTCACGCATGGCTGGCCCTGGACGTTCTGGCACTGGTCCAAGGTCGTCGACCCGCTGGCGGACCCGGGTGCGCACGGCGGCGATCCCGCCGAGGCGTTCGACGTGATCGTCCCGTCGTTCCCCGGGTTCGGGTTCTCGGGCCCGCTGCCGCATCACCCGGACATGAACTTCTGGAAGGTCGCCGACCTGTGGCACGTCCTCATGACGCGGACGCTCGGGTACGAGCGGTACGCGGCGGCGGGCTGCGACGTCGGGGCGCTGGTCACCGGCCAGCTCGGGCACAAGTACGCCGAGGAGCTGTACGGGATCCACATCGGGTCCGGCTTGAAGCTCACGCTGTTCAACGGCGACCGGGGGTGGGACATCACCGGCGGGCATCCCCTCCCGGACGGCCCGCCCGGCATCCGTGAGCGCGCCATCGAGATGGAGCGGCGGTTCGCGGTGCACCTCTCGGCGCACCTGCTGGAGTCGTCGACGCTGGCGTACGGGCTGTCGGACTCGCCCGCCGGGATGCTCGCCTGGATCCTGCAGCGGTGGACGCGGTGGAGCGACGACGGCGGCGACATCGAGACCGTCTTCACCCGGGACGACCTGCTCACGCACGCGATGATCTACTGGGTGACCAACTCGATCGGCACGTCGGTCCGGACGTACGCCAACAACAACCGGTACCCGTGGACGCCGTCGCACGACCGGTGGCCCGTGGTCGAGGCGCCCACCGGCATCACGTTCGTCGGCTACGAGAACCCGCCGGGCGTCACCACGGAGCAGCGGGTCGAGCACTTCGTCCGGAGCGACCGCGGCGGCTGGTACAACCACGTCAACCTGACCGCGCACGACCGCGGCGGCCATTTCATCCCGTGGGAGATCCCGGAGGAGTGGGTCGCCGACCTCCGCCGCACGTTCCGCGGCCGCCGCTGACCCGGTAGATTGCCCCGCGTCGATCGATCACACGGACTCGAGGAGTGAGGCCTGTGCCTGCGACCCGCTGACGGGCCGCTGCGCACCACCGGGCGGGACGCCGCGTCCCGCGTCCGGTGCCGGTTCCGGAGCGGCCCGAACACGCCGTTCCCTTTCACCTGACCAGTTGGGGTCTCCTCACCATGTTCGAATCCGACGTGCACGCCTACCTGCGTGCCGCCGCGGGCGTCGACGCCGTCCGCGTCCCGCCGTTCCTGGCCCGTTTCGACGAGCACAGCGACGGCCTCTTCTTCAACTACGCCATCCCGGACGACGGTGCCCGGCCCGCGCCGGGCGATGTCCGGGACCTGGTCGACGCGTTCGCGGAGCGGCACCGGACGCCGCGCCTGGAGTACCTGCCCGCGGCGGCGCCCGCCGTGGAGGCGGCGCTCCTCGCGGCCGGGTTCGCGGCGGAGCGGCGCCTGCCGATCCTCACGTGCGCCGGTACGCCGCCGATGCCGGCCGTGGACGGCGCGATCGAGATCGTCCGGGCCGCGGACGACCAACTGCTGTGGCAGGTCGCGCGGGTGCAGAGCGAGGCGTACGGCATGCCGGACGCCACCGCGCACGACGTGGCGCGGCTGCGCGGCGTCGCCGAGCGGGGCGGCCTGATCGCCCTCGCCAGGGACGCGGCGACCGGCGAGGGCGCCGGCGCCGGCCAGTTCGGGCCGCCGCACGAGGGCGTCAGCGAGCTCGCGGGCGTCGGCGTCCGCGCGTCCCACCGGCGGCGCGGGATCGCGGCGGCGCTGACGGCGTGGCTCACCCGCGAGGGACGCGACGCCGGGATCACCACGCCGTTCCTCATGCCGGACAACGACGGCGCGGAGCGCATCTACCGCCGCGCGGGCTACGAGCGCGCGGCCGAGATCCTGCACATCTCGCGGCCGTAGGCGGCAGCGGGGCCCGGTCCCGGCCGGGTCCCGCTCACGCCGGCTTGCGGGCCTCGAAGAGGGTGCGGGACGAGTGCGCGACGAACGACCCGTCGCGCCGGATCAGCTCGTCCATGTCCCGGAGCCGGTCGCGGTACCGGTCGACGGTGAAGCCGGGAACGATCCAGATCACCTTGCGCAGGAAGTAGACGACGGCGCCGATGTCGAGGAACTCCATGCGGAGCCGTTCGGCGCGCAGGTCGACGATGTCGAGGCCGGCGGCGCGGGCGTCCGCGCTCTCGATCTCCGGGTCGCGTTTGGCGCGCGCCTCGGGCTGCGGGCCGAGGAAGTACTCGGTCACCTCGAAGACGCTGGCGGGGCCGACGTGCTGGGCGAAGTACGTGCCGCCGGGCGCGAGGACGCGGGCGATCTCCGGCCACTCGACGACGGCCGGATGGCGGCTGGTGACCAGGTCGAACGCGCCGTCCGCGAACGGCAGCGGCGGCTCGTCGGGGTGGACGACGACCGCCGCGCCCCGCGGGTGCAGCAGCCGGGTCGCCCTGGCGACGTTCGGCGGCCACGCCTCGGTCGCGACCATCGTCGGCGGGAACGCCTCGGCCTCGGCGAGCACCTCGCCGCCGCCGGTCTGCAGGTCCAGCGCGGCGGTGGCCCGCGCGAGCCGCGCGCTCATCAGCCGCTGGTACCCCCAGGAGGGACGCTGCTCGGTCGCCCGGCCCTCCAGCCAGGAGAAGTCCCAGCCGTCGACCGGGGCGGCGGCGGCCTCGTCCACCAGGTCGTCGAACGTGCGGTCCATGGGGCCATGCTCGCAGCCGGGTCAACCGGTTTGATCGGGCGCGTCGCGCCGGACCCGCCCGGCCACCTCGATGAGGCCGCCCGGCCGCGGCGCCGTCATGATCTGCGAGCCGCGCCCCTGCGTGACGGTGAGCGGGCGCCCGAGCCGGGCCGTGAGCAGCAGCGCGGCGGCGCCGGTCGCCTCGTCCTCGGCGATGCCGTCGCCGCGGCCGGGGAACCCGCGGGCGCGGACCCGGCCGGACGGCTCGTCCTGCCAGGCCCACGCGTAGATCCACTCGCCGGGCGGCGGGACGGGCAGCGCGTCGACCTCCTCGGCGGACCCGTACTCGCGCAGCGTGCGGCCGGGCGCCCACTCGGCGCGGCCCGCGATCCAGGTGAGGTCGCCGTCGCGCCGGACGTCCACCACGCCCGCCGCCGTGACCAGGGCGGGCACCCCGAGCAGCCACGCGGCGCCGACGCACGGGTGCCCGGCGAACGGCAGCCGCGCGGACGGCGTGTAGATGTCGATCGCGCCGCGCGCGGCGTCGTCGACGAAGATCGTCTCGCTGAAGCCCAGGTCCTTCGCGACCGCCTGGCGGCGGGCCTCGCCGGGGACGGCGGCGCCGTCGCGGACGACCCCGAGCCGGTTGCCGTGCGCGCCGTCCGGCCCGCAGAAGACGCGCAGCACCTCGTGATCGATCATCGGGCCAGTCAACCACGCTGCGGTGACAACGCGCGGTTGTCGATCCGGCCGGACGGCTGTTGGACGCGGCGCCCCGGCGGGCGGTGGGATGTCCGCCGTGAACGCGAGCATTCAGGCCCTTCTGGTGATGGACGTCCAGCGCGTCGTGGCGGCGCAGCTCGGGGACCGGGCGGACCGGTACCTCGCGCGGCTGGCGGAGACGGTGGCGGCGGCCCGCGCGGCGGGCGTCGCGGTGATCCACGTCCGGGTCGTGCACCGCGACGGGCACCCGGAGATCGGGCCGCTGAACAAGCCGTTCCGGGGGCTGACCGGCACCGACGTCCTCACTGAGTCGAACCCGGAGAGCGAGATCCATCCGGCGGTCGCGCCGCTGCCCGGCGAGCCCGTCCTCGACAAGCGCTTCTTCAGCGCGTTCGCCGGCACGGACCTGGACGCGCTGCTCCGCGCGCGCGGCGCCGGGACGCTCGTGCTGACCGGCCTCGCGACCAGCGGCGTCGTCATCAGCACGCTGCGGGACGCGACGGAGCGGCAGTACGCGCAGATCGTCCTGTCGGACGGGTGCGACGACGCCGACGAGGAGATGCACCGGTTCCTGGTGGAGCGGTTCTTCCCGCGCGAGGCCGACGTCATGACGAGCGCGCAGTGGGTCGCCGGCCTCGCCGCTCAGTGACCCATGACGAGGAAGACGACACCGGCGACCACGTGCGCGACGACGGTCACCACGAGCATGACCATGAACAGGTACTTGGCGGTCGGGTGGTCGAACTGCGAGCCCTTCCGGGCCCCCTGCGCGGAGCGGTCCTGGGCCTGCTGCTCCAGTTCGTCCAGGGACGGCAGGAAGGACGGCCGTCGGAGCGCCATGCGTTCCCCTCTCAGCCCATGACGGCGAACAGGACGCCGCCGATGACGTGCGCGGCCACGGTCACGACCAGCAGCCCGATGAACAGGTACTTGGCGGTGGGGTGGTCGAACTGGCCGCCGCCGCGGGGGCGGGGCTCGAGCTCGGCCTGGCGGCGGGCGATGCGCTCTTCCAGGGGGGCCCTGCGGAACATGCGTCCTCCGTTGCCTCGCCAACCGTTGGTGTACAAAACGTTGCGGTAGTAACCTTTATAGCCGACGCCCCCGGCGAGTGGAGGAACCGTGGCACGTGATCTGGACGACGTCCCCGACCCGCTGGCGCTGGAGAACCAGGTGTGCTTCGCGCTGGTGGTGGCGTCGCGCAGCGTGCTCGCGCTCTACCGCCCGATCCTGGAGCCGATGGGGCTGACGCATCCGCAGTACCTGGTGATGCTGGCGCTCTGGGAGCACGGGCAGCTGTCGGTCAAGGAGCTGAGCCGGCTGCTGCAGCTCGACCCCGGGACGCTGTCGCCGCTGCTCAAGCGGCTGGAGTCCGCCGACCTGATCCGCCGCGAGCGCGACAGCCGGGACGAGCGGCTGCTCGCCGTCACCGTCACCGACGCGGGCCGGGCCCTGCGCGAGCGGGCGGAGAGGATTCCCGCCACGATCATGGAGCGGCTCGGCATGGGCCTGGACGAGCTGGAGGACCTGCACGGCACCCTCACCCGCGTCATCGCCGCCGCCACTCCCTGACGCAGCCGCCCTCTGACGCCGCCACTGCCTGTCGCCGCCGGCGACCCGTCCGGGGGTGCCCGGCTGGGATGATTCGGGCATGCGGTTCGGGATCCTGGGCGAGACCCGGGCGTGGCGGGACGGCGGGGAGGACGTGCCGCTCGGCGGCCCGGCCCGGCGGGCGCTGCTGGCGCTGCTGCTCGTCCGGCCCGGCGCGGCGGTCCCGGCGGACCGGCTGGCGGAGAGCGGGACGGCGGGCCACGCGCTGCACTCCCAGGTGTCGCGGCTGCGGGCGGCGCTCGGCCCGGACGCGCCGATCGAGCGGGCCGCCGGCGGCTACCGGATCGCAATCGACCCCGGCGACGTGGACGCGGGACGGTTCGAGCGGCTCGCGAACGCGGGCCGCGCCGCGCTGCGCGACGGCGACGCCGAGAAGGCCGCCGCGCTGCTCGGCGAGGCCCTGGACCTGTGGCGGGGCCCCGCACTCGCCGGCGTGCCGGGGGCCGAGGCCGAGGCGGCGCGGCTCGAGGAGCGCCGGCTCGGCGCCCTCGAGGACCGCATCGACGCCGACCTGCGCCGGGGCCGGGACCGCGACGTGGTGCCTGAGCTGCGGGAACTCGTCGAAAGGCATCCGCTGCGCGAGCGGCTCGCCGGGCTGCTGATGCGGGCGCTGCGGGACGGCGGCGGCCGGGCCGAAGCGCTGGCGGTGTTCGAGGAGACGCGGCGGCGGCTCGCCGACGAGCTCGGCGCGGATCCGTCCGCCGACCTCGCCGCCCTGCACCTGGACCTGCTGCGCGGCGACCCCGCCCCGGAACCGGTGCGGCCGCCCGCGCCGCTGACCCCGCTCATCGGCCGTGCCGAGGACGTCGACGGCGTCGCGGACCTGCTCGGCGCGGCGCGCCTGGTGACGCTGACCGGGCCCGGAGGCGTCGGGAAGACGCGGCTGGCCGTCGAGGTGGCGGGCCGGGCGGACCCGGCGGGGCCCGGCGCGGTGGGGCCCGCGTGCTTCGCCGAGCTGGCGCCGCTGCGGGAAGGCGCGTCCCTGCCCCGCGCTCTGCTCGGCGCCCTCGGCCTGCGCGAATCGGGCCTGCAGGCCGCGGACGCCGCGAAGGACCCCGCGGACCGGCTGGCCGCGGCGCTCGCCGACCGGACCCTGCTGCTCGTCCTGGACAACTGCGAGCACATCGTGGGCGCGGTCGCCGCGCTCGCCGGGCGGCTGCTCGCCGCGTGCCCGGGACTGCGCGTCCTCGCGACGAGCCGCGAACCGCTCGGCATCACCGGCGAGCACCTGTGGCCCGTCCGCCCGCTGGACGGCGACGCCGCCGTCCGGCTGTTCACCGCGCGGGCGTCCGCGGTCCGGCGCGGGTTCGCGGCGGACCCGCGGGCCGTCCGGCGGATCTGCGCGGCGCTGGACGACCTGCCGCTGGCGATCGAGCTGGCGGCGGCGCGGCTGCGCACCATGGACGTCGCCGACCTCGCGGGACGGCTCGGCGACCGGCTCGGCGTCCCGTCGCGCCGCGGCCGCACGGCGGACGAGCGGCACCGGACGCTGCGCGCCGTCGTCGCGTGGAGCTGGGATCTGCTGACCGGCGACGAGCGGCGCGTCGCGGAGCGCTTCACGGTCTTCGCGGGCGGCGCGACGCCGGACGCGGCGCGGCGGGTGTGCGGCGACACCGGCGGCACCGGCGACACCTACGATGCCGGCGACGCGCTGGAGTCGCTCGTCGACAAGTCGCTGCTGGAGCTGTCCGGCGGCCGGTACCGGATGCTGGAGACGATCCGCGCGTACGGCGCCGAACGCGCCGGGGCGCTCGATGAGGTACGGAAGGCGCACGCGCGGCATTTCCTTGAGCTGGCGCAGCGCGCCGACCCGCACCTGCGGAGCGCGGACCAGCTCGACTGGCTGCGGATCCTCGCCGCCGAGCACGGCAACCTGCTCGCCGCGCTGAGCTGGGCGATCGAGGCGCGCGACGTGCCGGCCGGGCTGCGGCTGTCGGCGGCGACGTCGAGCTATTCGTGGATCCGCGGCGCGTCCATCGCCGCGCAGGCCGCCGCGCTGCTGGAGGTGCTGGACGCCGCGTCGCCGGACGCCCCGGAGCCCGTCCCGCCGCCCGGCCTGGAAGAGGAGTACGCGACGTGCGTCCTGCACGCGGGGTCCGGCGCGCCGGGCCGCGACGCGTGGCGGCGGCATCGCGCGGCGGCGGAGGCGGCGCTCGCGGCGGCGTGGGCGGGCGGTACCGGCCGCCACCCGGCCGTCCCCTTCCTGTGGATGATGCGCAGGGCGGACGAACCGGACGCGCATTCGGCGTTCGCGCTGGTCCTCGCCCAGCGGGACGGCCCGGACCCGTGGGCGCGCGCCGCCGCGCACTTCATCGCCGGGTTCGAGCCGCTCGCCACCGGCGACCCGGACGGCGCCGGGCGGGAGTTCGGCGCGGCGGCCGCCGGGTTCCGCGCGCTCGGCGACCGCTGGGGCACCGCGCTGGCGCTGGACGCGCTGGCCGGGCTCGCGGCGTACCGCGGCGACCGCGCGGAGGCGATCGCGCTCACCGACGAGGCGCTCGCCCTCACCGAGCGGCTCGGGGCGCTGGACGACACCGCCGACCTGCTCGTCAACCGGGGCGACCACCAGCTGGAGTCGGACCGGGAGGCGGCCCGGGCCGACTACGAGCGCGCGGCGTCCGTCGCGCGCCGCGCGGGCAGCCCCACCTATCTCGCGGCGGCGCTGCGCGGCCTCGGCGACATCGCGCTCCTCGACGGCGACCTCGACGCCGCCGGACGGCTGTACGCCGACGCCCTCGCGCGCTTCGACCCGTACTGGATCAAGAGCGTCGGCGGGCGGGCGGCCGCGCTCATCGGGCTCGGGCGCGTCGCCGCCGCGCACGGCGACCGCGCCGCCGCGCGGGCCCGGTACCGGGAGGCGGCCGGCGCGGCGGCCACGATGGGCGCGTTCATCGAGGCCGCCCGCGCGATCGAGGCCCTCGCCGGGCTGGAGGCCGCCGGGGACGAGCCGGAGCGCGCCGCCCGGCTGCTCGGAGCGGCGGCGGCCCTGTGCGGCCCGCTGCCCGGGACGGTCCCGGACGCGGCGGCCGGGCACCCCGCCGCCTACGCGGAGGGAACCGCGCTGACCAGGGCGGACGCCCTGCGCCTCGCGGGCCTCCCCGCCCCGGTCGTCGAAGCCGCGGACCGGCGGTGAGCCCGCGCCCGGCAGAAGCGGGCCGCGCGGTGAGCGGCGGCGGGTGCGTGGTGAGCGGCGGTGAGTGCGCGGTGAGCTCGCGGTGAGCGCGGCCCGGCACGCTCGTCGGCATGAAGAACGTCCTGATCTCCGGCGCGTCGGTCGCCGGCCCCGCGCTCGCCCACTGGCTCGCCCGCTACGGCTTCACCACCACGATCGTCGAGAACACCGCGGGCTTCCGCGGCGGCGGCTACGCCGTCGACTTCCGCGGTGACGCGCACCTCACCGTCCTGCGCCGCATGGGCCTCCTCGATGCCATCGAGCGCGCGAAGACCGGCATGGGCGCGATGGCCTACGTGAACAAGGACGGCCGGCCCGTCGCGTGGATGCCGGCCGACCTGTTCGCCGGGGACGTCGAGATCCTCCGCGGCGACCTCGCCCGCATCCTCCACGACGCCACCTGCGGTACCACCGAGTACGTCTTCGGCGACTCCATCGCGTCCCTCGACGAGGACGCGGGCGGGGTGACCGTCACCTTCGAGCGGTCCGCGCCCCGCAGGTTCGACCTGGTCATCGGCGCGGACGGGCTGCACTCCAACGTCCGCCGCCTCGCGTTCGGGCCGGAGGAGCGGTTCGTCCAGGGGCTCGGCGTGCACTGCGCGATCTTCACCGTCCCCAACCACCTCGGGCTGCAGTACGCGGGGCACGTCTACCGGACGGGCGGGCAGCTCGCGTCCGTCTACAGCGCCCGCCACAACACCGAGGCCAGGGCCGCGTTCTACTTCGGGTCGCCGGACACGGACGTCCACCGGCGCGACGTCGCGCGGCAGCAGGAGATCCTCACCGAGCGGTTCGCCGGGACGGGCTGGGAGTGCGACCGGCTGCTCGCCGAGATGCGGCGCGCCCCCGACTTCTACTTCGACTCGGTCGGGCAGGTCCGCATGGACGCCTGGTCGCGGGGCCGGGTCGCGCTCCTCGGCGACGCCGCGTACTGCCCGTCGTCCCTGTCGGGCATGGGCACCGGCCTCGCCATGGTCGGCGCCTACGTGCTCGCGGGCGAGCTGGCCGCCGCGCGCGGCGACCACCGCGTCGCCTTCGCGCGCTACGAGGACGTCCTGCGCGGCTACGCGGCGGGCTGCCAGAAGATGGGCGACGGCGTCGCCAAGCTGATGATGCCGTCGAGCCGCGCCGTGGTCGCGCTGCTGAACCGGTACTACAAGCTGCTGCCGTACCTGCCGGGCAAGAACATGGCCGCCAAGATCGGCCGCAGGACCGCCGAGGCGATCGACCTGCCCGACTACGCCGGCGTCCCTACGCGGCCGACGTCGTGAGCCGCTGGATGGTGATCTTCAGCTTGGGCCTGCCGTCGCCGGCCCCCATGGCGCTGCTGCCGTCCGTGCCCGCTTTCGCCACCTTGTCGACGACGTCCATCCCGGACGTGACGTGCCCGAACACCGTGTAGTCGGCGGGGATCTCCGCGTCGCCGTAGACGATGAAGAACTGGCTGCCGTTGGTGTTCGCGCCCGCGTTCGCCATGGCGACGGTCCCGCGCGTGTACTTGGCGCCGGACGTGTTCTCGTTGGCGAAGCTGTAGCCGGGACCGCCCGATCCGGTCCCGGACGGGTCGCCGCACTGGAGCACCTTGAGGGCGTTCGACGTGGTGAGCCGGTGGCAGGACGTCCCGTCGTAGAACTTCTTCCCCGCCAGGAACATCAGCGAGTTCACGGTGCAGGGCGCCTTGGCCCCGTCCAGGTCCATGTCGATGGCGCCGAGGTTCGTGCTCAGCCGGGCGTGGACGGTCGCGGCGGGCTTCGCGGTGGCCGGCGGCGTCCCGACGTTCTTCGCCTCGCCGGTGGTCGACGGCGTGTAGACGCAGTCGCCGCCTGCGCCGACGGTGCCGCCGGAGGGGGTCGTCCGGCTCGCCGAGGGTTCGCCGCCCTTGCCGTCGCGGTTCCCGAGCAGGACGGCGGCGGTGGTCATCCCCGCGACCAGCAGCGCCACGGCGGCGACCGCGCCCGCGATGACCAGCGCTCTCCCGCCCTTCCCCGGCCCCGGCCGTCCGGACGGGACGGTCTGCCCGGGCGGGAAGAACGGCGGCCCGCCCGGCGCCGTTCCCATACCGGGCGGCATCGGCGGCGTCGCGCCGAGCGGCCCTCCGAGAGGCCCTCCGGGCGGGGCGGGGGCGGGCGGCGGGAGCGTCGCGGCCGTCAGCGTCGCCGCCGCCGAGGAGCCCTCCTCCAGCAGGTGCGCCCCGGGCCCGTCCTCGCCGAGCAGCCGGACCAGCACCTGCAGCGCCGTCGGGCGCCGCGCCGGGTCCTTCTCCAGGCACGCCGCGACCACCGCGCCGACCTCGCCGCCGAGCACGCCCAGCGCGGGCGGCGCGTACAGCACCCGATGCATGATCGCCGGGACGGTGTCGGTGCCGAACGGCGGCGCCCCGTTCGCCGCGTAGGCCATGGTGCAGCCCCACGCGAACATGTCCAGCGGAGGCCCGCCCGCCGCGCCGGACACCTGCTCGGGCGCCATGTACGCGGGCGTGCCGACCGCGCCCGTCATCGTCGCGGACGTGGCCTCCAGCGGCCGCGCGATGCCGAAGTCGATGACCTTCGGGCCGTCCGGGCCGAGCAGCACGTTGGCGGGCTTGAAGTCGCGGTGCACGACGCCCGCCTCGTGGATCGCCGCCAGCGCCGTCGCCGTGCCGATGGCGAGCCGCCGCAGCTCCGGCTCCGGCAGCGGCCCGCGCCCGCCGACGAGCTCCCGCAGCGACGGCCCGTCGATGTACTCGCTGACGATGTAGGGCGCGTCGCCCCCGGCCTCCGCCACGAGGACCCGCGCGGTGCAGAACGGCGCGACCCGCCGCGCCGCCGACAGCTCCCGCTCGAACAGCGTCCGGGCCCGCTCGTCGCCGTCGACCGCCGCGCGCAGCACCTTCACCGCGACGCGCTCGCCGTCCTCGGACTCGCCGAGGTAGACGGTCCCCTGCGCGCCCTCGCCGATCAGCCCGGTCAGCCGGTACCCGCCCGTCTCGCGCGGGTCGTTCGGACGCAGCGGCCGTGGCTCCGCCATACGCGGACCTCCAAGACAAGCGGGGCTGGAAAGCCTACCGATCTTTTCCGGGACTCCTCCGCCGGAGGCGGTCACGTCCGTGCCGCGCGATCCGTCAGTGCAGTGGACGACCCGATCGGCCTGAGGAGACCGTGATGAGCAAGCTGGACATGACGTCGATGTACACCTTCCACGACGCGCTGCGCCGGGACCTGCGGCACATCGCCGAGGTCACCGCCCGTCCGGACGACGACCCCCGGCGCGTGCTGGCCACCGCGGCGGGCTGGGAGCTGTTCAAGAAGGCGCTGCACGCCCACCACACCGCGGAGGACGAGGCGCTGTGGCCGGTGATGCGCGAGGCCCTCGCCGGACGCCCGGACGGCCTGGCGCTGCTGGACGCGATGGAGGCCGAGCACGCCGCGGTGGACCCGGTGATCGAGGCGATCGACGCGGCGCTCGCCGACCGCGAGTCCGGGCCCGCGCGGCTCGGCGAGCTCGCGGACACCCTGGCGACCGCGCTGGGCGGGCACCTCAAGCATGAGGAGGACGAGGCGCTCGCGCTGATCGATGCGACGCTGTCCGAGGCGCAGTGGGTGGAGTTCGGCCAGGCCAGCGGGAAGTACGTGGGGCCGGACGGCCCGCGCGTCATCCCGTGGATGCTGGACGGCGCGTCCGAGAACGCGGTGGCGGCGATGCTGGCGCCGCTCCCCGAACCGGTCCGCGCGGCCTACACGAACGAGTGGGTGCCCGCCTACCACGCCCTCGACCTGTGGGCCGCCCGCGCCTGAGGGAGGCCGCGCAGGACCGGGTCGATCTCGCCGCGTTGGACGGGCGCGTCCTCGTCCTCCCCGGCGTGCGTCCGGTCAGGGGGTGGTGCGGCGGGCGTGCTCGGCCAGTTCGAGGTCGATGAACGCGCCGATCATCGCCCGCCACACCGCCTCGGCGACGTCGGGGGACAGGCCGGCGGACGCGGCGCGCTCCCGGGCCAGGGCGACGACCTGCTCGACGCGGCCGGGCGCGCGGACGGCGCCCGCGTCGGCCTTGAACGCCGCCGCGGCCCGGACGAGCGACTGCCGCTCGGCGAGCAGCCGGACGAGGTCGCCGTCGATCGCGTCGATGCGGGCGCGGACCTCCGAGAGCGAATCCATGCCGGGATCCTGGCAGGAAGGCCCGCCGGCCGTCACTTCGAGGACGCGGCGATGAGGTCCCGGTACCAGCCGTAGGACCGCTTCGGCGTCCGCTTCTGCGTCTCGTAGTCGACGTGGACGAGCCCGAAGCGCGGGTGGTACCCCTCGGCCCACTCGAAATTGTCGAGGAGGGACCAGGCGTAGTAGCCGCGGATGTCGATGCCGTCGTCGATGGCCGTCCGCATGGCGGCGATGTGCGCGTCGAGGAACTCGATGCGGGCCGTGTCGTCGACCGTGCCGTCGGGGCCGACCTCGTCGGGGAACGAGCAGCCGTTCTCGGTGATGTAGAGCGGCGGCAGCCCGTTCGAGTACCGCCCGCGCAGCGCGCGCAGCAGGGACAGGAATGCGTCGGGGACGATCGGCCAGCCCATTCCCGTCACCGGGTACCCGGTGACGTCGACCATGTCGAAGGGGAGCGGGCCGTCCGCGGGCGGCGCCTTCAGGCGGGTCGGCTGGTAGTAGTTCACGCCGAGGAAGTCGATCGGCGACGCGATGACCGACATGTCCAGGTCGTGGACGTACGGCGCGAGGCCCGCGCCGCCGAGCGCCCCGAGGTCGGGATAGGTGCCAGACAGGACCGGGTCGGTGAACATCCGGTTCATGAAGCCGTCGAAGGCGAGCGCGGCGTCGCGGTCGGCGGCGGACGACGGGTCGGCGGGCCAGGCGGGCGAGTAGTGGTTGGCCAGCCCGACGCGGCGGGCGCCGCGGCTGCGCAGCGCCGTGACGGCGAGGCCGTGGCCGAGGAGCTGGTGGTGGGCGGTCGGCAGCGCGTCCAGCATCAGGGTCCGGCCGGGCGCGTACACGCCGAACGCGTACCCGTAGGCCGTCACGACGACCGGCTCGTTCAGCGTGATCCACATGCCGACGCGGTCGGCGAGGCGGTCGGCGGCGCGGTAGGCGAACTCGGCGAACCGGTAGGCGGTGTCGCGGTTCATCCAGCCGCCCGCGTCCTCCAGCGGCTGCGGCAGGTCCCAGTGGTAGAGGGTGACGGCGGGGTCGATGCCCGCGGCGAGCAGCGCGTCGACGAGCCGGTCGTAGAAGTCGAGGCCGCGCGGGTTGGCGGCGCCGCTGCCGGACGGCTGGACGCGCGGCCACGCGATGGAGAACCGGTAGGAGTTCACGCCGAGGTCGCGCATCAGCGCGACGTCCTCCGGCCACCGGTGATAGTGGTCACAGGCGACGTCGCCGGTGTGGCCGTCCCGCACCCGGCCCGGCGTGTGGGCGAAGACGTCCCAGGTCGACGGCCCGCGGCCGTCCTCGTGCACGGCGCCTTCGACCTGGTAGGCGGCGGTCGCGACGCCCCAGCGGAAGCCCTCCGGAAGCCCCATCCGTCCCTTTCCCCTGGACGCGAATCGTCTTCGGACTTTACGGGGCGGGGTGGTCGCGGCGGAAGGGTCCCGTGACCGCGGGGTGGGGAACGGCGCACGGGCCATGACCGAGCATGGCCCGTTCGGGTGACAATGGTGGCGTGACCGAGATCCGCACACCGCTCCGCCGACGTCCCGCCCAGCGCCGCAGCGCCGAACGCGTCCAGCGGATGCTCGACGCGTGCGCGGACATCCTCGACGAGGACGGCTACGACGGCCTCACCACCACGCGGATCGCGCAGCGCGCCGAGGTCGCGATCGGGTCGGTGTACCAGTTCTTCCCGGACAAGCGGGCCGTCGCGCAGGCGCTCGCGCTGCGCAACCTGGAGGTGTTCGGGCAGCGGATCTCGGCGCGGCTCGCGGCCGGCGCGTTCGCGGACTGGTCCGACACCGTCGGCGTGATCATCGAGATCTTCGTCGAGATGCACCGCACCGTGCCGGGGTTCCGGGTGCTGCGCTTCGGCGACGTCGCCGACGTGAACCTGCTCGACTCCGACGCCGACAACAACGCGGTGGTCGCCGACCGGCTCCGCGAGATGATCGTCGAGACGTTCGGCGTGCAGGACACCCCCGGCCTCGCCACCGCCCTCGCCATCGCGGTGGAGGCGGGCGACGCGGTGCTCAAGATGGCCTTCCGCCGCGACCCGGACGGCGACCCGCTGATCGTCGCCGAGGCGGAGCGGCTGATCCACGGCTACCTCGCGGGGCACATCCAGGAGGCCTGACCCGCTCCTCCCGCCGGACACCCTTTGGTATTTCGCCCGGATATCGCCCTCAGCTCGCCGTTTATGGCAGACTCGCGCGAAAACGCGACGGGACGAGGGTGAGTTCGCTGGACGCAGAGCGGCTCCAGGCGCAGAACCGGCTGCTGATCCGGCAGCGGATCCGCCTGATGGTGAACCAGTACGAGGTGCACGCCGAGACCCCGGACGGCGGGGAGGGCGAACTGCTCGCGTTCGCGCAGCAGAAGCGGCTGGCGTTCAAGGAGCAGGTGACGCTCTACGCCGACGACTCCAAGACCCGCCCGATCCTCGGCTTCAAGGCGCGCAAGCGCATCGACCTGGCGTCGGCCTACGACATCACGGACGCGGACGGGCGCCCCATCGGCGTGTTCCGCAAGGACTTCAAGAAGTCGCTGATCGCCTCGACGTGGCATCTGGAGCAGCCGGGCCTCGGCGTGACGACGGGCAGCGAGCGCAACAAGTTCGTCGCGGTGCTGCGCCGCGTGTGGGGGTTCATCCCGTACGCGGAGAACCTGCCGTTCGCGTGGCCGTACCACTTCGACTTCTACGCGGGGGACCAGGTCGTCTTCTCGGTGGAGAAGAAGTTCGGCCTCCGCGACCGGTACGTCGTCGACATCAAGGACCCGCGCCTGGACCGCCGGCTCGTCGTCGCCCAGGCCGTCGGCCTCGACGCCCTCCAGTCCCGCTGACGCCTGCGGCCCGCGGTTCTGCGGCTCCCGGGCCTGCGCGCCGTGCCGCTACAGCCAGCCCTGGGCGCGGGCCGTGTGGACGGCCTCGATGCGGTTGCGGGCGCCGACCTTGTTGATGGCGGACGACAGGTAGTTGCGGACGGTCCCCTCCGACAGGTGCAGCCGGCCCGCGATGTCGGCGATCGTGGAGCCGTCCGCGCCCGCGTCCAGCACGTCGCGCTCGCGCGGCGACAGCGGGTTCGGGCCCGCGCTGAGCGCGGCGGCGGCGAGCGCCGGGTCGATGACGCGCTCGCCCGCGACGACCCGGCGGATCGCGGCGGCCAGCTCCTGCGCCGGGCCGTCCTTCACCAGGAACGCCGACGCGCCGGCCTCCATCGCGCGGCGCAGGTAGCCGGGGCGGCCGAACGTCGTCAGGATCATGATCTTGCAGTCGGGCACCGCGGCGCGGATCTCCGGCGCGGCGGCGAGACCGTCCCGGCCCGGCATCTCGATGTCCAGCAGCACGACGTCGGGCCTGGTCCGGGCGGCGACCGCGACGGCCTCCTCGCCGCCGGACGCCTCGCCGACGACCTCGAGGTCGGCCTCCAGGCCGAGCAGCGCGGCCAGGGCGCCGCGCACCATCCTCTGGTCCTCGGCGAGCATCACGCGGATCACTTGGCGGACTCTACCGCCGCCCTTTCCGCGCCGAGCGGGCCGAGCGGGACGCGCACCGCCAGCCGGAACCCGCCGCCGTCGCGCGGGCCGGCCGAGACGGTCCCGCCCGCGTCCGCGACCCGCTCCGCGAGGCCCTCCAGCCCGTGCCCCGGCGCGTGCCCCTCGGCGGCCGCGCCGCACCCGTCGTCGACGATCTCCAGGGTGGCCTCGCGGGCCGTCCGGCCGACGGTGATCGTGACGCGGCGGGCGCGGGCGTGCCGGACGATGTTGGTGACGCCCTCCCGGACGGCCCACCCGAACAGCCCGTCGACCTGGTCGGGCAGCGGCGTCCCCGGGCGCCGCACGACGGCCTCGACCTGGGCGGCCGCCAGCACCGCGCGGGCGCCGTCCAGCTCCTCGGCGAGGTCCCGCTGCCGGAAGCCGGAGATCGCGGCGCGGACGTCGGCGAGCGACTGGCGCGCCACCGACTCGATGTCGCTCACCTCCGCCATGGCGCGGGCGGTGTCCTGCTCGCCGAGCCGCCGCGCGAGCTCGC
The DNA here is from genome assembly GCF_040651755.1 of Actinomadura sp. NPDC048394. Classification (NCBI taxonomy): domain Bacteria; kingdom Bacillati; phylum Actinomycetota; class Actinomycetes; order Streptosporangiales; family Thermomonosporaceae; genus Actinomadura; species Actinomadura sp. NPDC048394. The sequence goes on from NZ_JBEZJL010000035.1 coordinate 82,750, forward strand.
TCTTCAGCACGATCAGCGACAGGCTGTGGCCGAGCAGGTCGTGCAGGTCGCGGGCGATGCGCAGGCGCTCGTCGGCGGCGGCGAGCCGGGCGACCTCGCCGCGCGCGACGCGCAGCTGCTGGACGAGCGTGCGCGCGTGCCGGAACCCGACCATCATCAGCCCGAGCGACAGCGAGGTGATGGCGATGACCGGCAGCGCGCCCCGGGCGCCGCCGATCAGCAGGCACTGCAGCGAGGCGAGCGCGGTCGCGCCGCCGATGCCCCACAGCACCCAGTCCATCGGCAGCGCCATCGCGCAGATCATCGACAGGTAGACGGGGGTGCCGCCCCACTCGTCCCCGAACGCGAACGGCAGCACGGCGGTGATCACCGCGAACGCGGTGAGCAGCGCGTACGTGAGCCGCCCGACCGGGTCGACCCAGCTGCGCATGCTCAGCGGCGTCGCGTAGTACAGGCCGATGAAGGCGCCGAGCCCGAGCACGGCGAGGGCGAGCCGCGTCCCGCGGTAGCCGGCGACGACCTGGACGAGCGGGATCATGTAGATGAGCCCGAACGAGGACCAGAACGCGCGCCGCCGCCGGGACCGGCCCGGGTCGGGGCCGTCCAGATCTTCGCTGTCGAACAACCTCGTGGTCATGGCGCCTGAATCGTATGCCGATGCGCAGGTCGGGGGGTTAGTGAGCGTTGTCGTGGGTCCGGGATGACTTTTGTCATGGTCACCTTGCCCGCGCCTGGGGTCTGGCCTCCCCGCGCTTTACATGTTACGAAGGTATGTAAAGCGGTGGGCGGAGCACACCACGCGTCGCGACGGTGCGGCGCCACCCCGAGGAGGATCCCCCAGTGAGTTCCTACGACCTCTACTCCACGCCCGTGCCCACGGAGACGTGGAACGTACCGATGGCGGGCGACGCCCGGTTCACCTGGGAGTACGACGACGGCCGCGACCGGCTGCTGAGCCTGTACCAGAAGGGCAAGGACAAGCAGTGGGACGCGACGAAGCGCATCGACTGGGACCTCGAGGTCGATCCGATCAACGTCGCCGGGCTGCCGGAGAACTTCAACCCCCTCATCGGCTCCGACATCTGGGACAAGATGTCACAGAAGGAGCGTGACGAGTTCGGCCGCCACCAGGGATCCTGGCTGTTCAGCCAGTTCCTGCACGGCGAGCAGGGCGCGCTGAACGTGTCGGCGCGCATCGTCCAGTCCGTCCCGGACCTCGACTCGAAGTTCTACGCCGCCACGCAGACGATGGACGAGGCGCGGCACGTCGAGCTGTACTCCAAGTTCCTGCACGAGAAGATCGGGATGTACTACCCGATCAACCAGGACCTGGCGAAGCTGCTCGCCGAGTCGCTCGAGGACAGCCGCTGGGACCTGCCCTACCTCGGCATGCAGGTGCTCATCGAGGGCCTCGCGCTCGCCGCGTTCGGGCTGTACCGCGACATGTCGACGAACCCGCTGGTCAAGCAGCTGCTGGCGTACGTCATGCAGGACGAGGCGCGGCACGTCGCGTTCGGCCGGCTCGCGCTCAAGGACTACTACGCGCAGCTCACCGAGAAGGAGCGGGCCGAGCGCGAGGAGTTCGTCGTCGAGGGCTGCTACCTGATGCGCGACCGGTTCAAGGGCCGCGAGGTGTTCGAGCAGCTGAACATGCCGGTCGACAAGTGCATGGAATATGTCGACAACTCGGATATGTACACGCTCTATCAGTCGCTGCTCTTCAGCCGGATCGTCCCGTGCGTCCGGGACGTCGGCCTCTGGGGCGACAAGGTGAAGGCCGCCTATGCCGACATGGGCGTCCTCGACAATGCCAAGGCCGACCTCGAAGCGCTGATGCGGCAGGACGAGGAGATCGCCGAGAAGGTCGACGAGGAGAAGTACGCGGCCGAGCTGGCCGCCCGCAGGACCGAGGTCGACGAGGCCATCGCGCTCGGCGCGGAATGACGCCGGGGGCCGCACGGCCCGCGCGCCGGGAGTAACGGCGCGGTGAAACGCGGGGACGTCCACGGGCGTCCCCGCGTCGCATTTCCGTAGATCTTTACCGGCCTCCCCTGATCGATTCCCGTATTCGGCATGCGCGCCATCCCGGCTGTACTAACGTGCCCGCTCGACGGTGCGCCGGAAAACGCACGCCACGGGCGCACGCACACCGCGCAGAGTCGATCCGAGAACCTCGGGGGAGAAAGACATGAACCGATCCGCCAGAAATCTGCTGGGCCTGTCCGCGGCGGTCCCGCTGGCCGCGGCGCTGGCACTGCCGGCCGCGCCGGCGAACGCCGTGCAGGGCCCGGTCGCCGACCTCGTCTACGGGACGGTCGGCCAGGTCGGCCCAGCGCTGCCGCCGGTGGCGGTGCCCGCCCCCGTCTCGGACACCGCGAGCCGCACCGTGGAGTCCGCGGCCCGCACCGCGGACGGCGCGCTCGCCGGCGCGACCCGCTCCGGCCGGCGCGCCGGCCTGCCCCGGAGCCTGCCCGTCTCCCGCACCGCGTCCGACGCCCGCGCCTGCCGCCTCGACCCGGTGAAGACCGTCGACGGCACCCGCGTCACCCGGCTGCTGCCGCGCCAGACGATGGCGCTGACCCCCGGCCAGGACGGCGCCCCGATCTCCGCGCCGCGCAGCGGGGGCTGCGTCGGACCGGCGGCCCGCACCGCCTCCGGGCCCGGCGTCGCGTCCGGGCTGCCGGCCCCGGTCGGGCAGGCCGCCGCCGTGCCGGGACGGGTCGTCGGGCGCGTCACCTCCGTCCCGAAGCGGGTGATGCACAGCAAGGTCGGGCAGGTGGGCGGGGCGGCCGCCGCACTGCCGAACCGCCGGTCCGCCGCGTCGGGCGCGTCCGCCGCGTCCGGGCGCGGTCCGCTCGGCGACGCGGTGGCCCTCGGGCTGCCGGGCGACGCCGCGTCGCTGCGCTCCGCCGCGCCGATCTCGATGGTGTTCCCCGACGGGGCCGGGCTGCGGCGCGGCAAGCCGGCGCCGCAGAGCCTCACCGGTGAGGCGAACAGCACCGTGAACACGATGCAGTCGCAGGTCGGCGACGTCGTCAACGTGCTGAAGACGCGGGAGCGGCCGTCCGACACCGGACGCGCCGGAACCGGCCTGGCGGACGGCGGGCTGCCGGCCGGCGGCCTTGCGGACGAGCTGTCCGGCCCGCCGGTCTACCTGCCGAAGCTGCCCGCGGTGCGCTGACCGCCGACCCGACGAATCACCTCGGAACGGGGCGTTCCGGAGATGCCAGGTGCATCCCGGAACGCCCCGTTATTTTGCCAAACGAACGCTTGTTATATGTCCGAGATCACACCTTCCATGGCGGGTAAATAGGATCTTGAAATGCGCTCACCCAGCGAAGTGGATCAGCTTCGCAGGGCAAAAAGAGTGGTGACAAACCCCACAAAGACGGGGCCTGTGCTTGATTCACTCCGGGCGCAACGTACGGTCAAGGACTTGTGCGGCGCTTTCGAGATCAAAAGTGAAGATGCATCGCAGCCGCACCTGCCGGACGCCGATGCCGCGATGACGCGGCCGCGCGCTGAGAGAGCGCGCAGACGGGCTCTGAAGCCCATGGGCGGTGCGGGACTCGGGGGACGAGGAGGTCGCCCCGGCGCGCCGCGAGAACGGCGCTGAGAAACGCCGGGCGTCCGGGGTCCTGTCCCCTACCGAAGGATCCTTCGTGGGCAACCCTGACGAACGACATCGTCTTCACGCGCGCCTTCAGGCCCGCCTTCCGCGGCCGCGACTGCGCACCCTGCTGATCGTTTCCGGCGTCGCCGCCGCCGTCCTCGCGGTGGGCGCGTTCACCATCGCCACCGGCGGCAAGGCCCCGGCCGACTCGGCGCAGGCCGCCCAGACCGCACCGGGCGCCGCCACCCCGGCGGCGGACCCGCCGAGGCCGGAGCCGTCCCGGGCCAGCCGTGGCGGCCCGCGCGACCCCGACCCGAAGCACACGAAGAAGAAGGCCGAGCCGAAGAAGGCGCGGCCCGAGGCCGTCGCCGAGCACAAGACCAAGCCGCAGAAGAAGGCGAAGGTCCTGCAGTCCGGCACCTGCGAGGCGTCCTTCTACGGCGAGGGGCAGATGACCGCCAGCGGCGAGCCCTTCGACCCGAGCGCCCTCACCGCGGCGCACAAGACGCTGCCGATGGGCTCCAAGGTCCGCGTCACCAACAAGAACAACGGCCGGTCGGTCGTCGTCCGCATCAACGACCGGGGCCCGTACGCGGGCGGCCGCTGCCTGGACCTGTCGACGGCGGCGATGAAGAAGGTCGGCGGCACGGGATCGGGCGTCATCCCGGTCCGCTACGAGGTCCTCTCCAAGGGCTGAGCTCCACCACGCGCAACCCGCCTCGCGGGCGGTCCCTGCTGCCCGCGAGGCGGTCCCGTGCCGTCCTCCGTCAGCGGATGACGGGAGCCGGGGCCGGGTAGGGCGCGGTGTCGGCGTCGACGCTCCGCACCGCGGCGGGCGCGGCGCCGGGCCCGGTGCTCTGCAGGGCGTCCTGCTCTTGCGCGGTGTTCTGCCCTTGCGCGGTGTTCTGCCCTTGCGCGGCGTCCTGGTCCGGCGCGGGCCGGACGTCGGCGAGCCGCTCCCGGAACCAGTCGGTGAGCAGGCCGTCGACGCGGACGGCGTCGGTGATCGGCGGCCGCGGCTCGGTGCCGGGCTCGGCGGCGAGCGCGTGCCCCATGCGGAACGCGGCGTGCTCCACCGAGCCCGCTCCGCGCCGCTGCAGCACGTCGCGGAACGCGGTCACCTCACCGGCCGGGACGACCCGGTCGCGCGCGCCGCCGACCAGCAGCAGCGGCACGTCCCTCGCGGCGATGTCGCCGGCGAGGACACCGAGGTCGAGGCGCTCGGCGAGCTCCTGCGCCGGCTCGCTCCACGTCCGGTCGCGTCCGGCGCGCCGCTCCACCGCCCGCGCCGCCCGCGCCGGGGCGACGACGGGCGCGACGGCGGCGGCCGCGCTCACCGCGACCTCGCCGCGCGCGACGGCCAGCAGCGCCGCCGCGCCGCCCGCGCTGAACCCGGCGAGCGCGACGGGCCCGTCCGGCAGCGCCAGGTCGCGGCGCAACTCGGCGACCGCGGCGGGCAGCCCGGCCGCGGCCTGCTCGACCGCCCGGCCGTAGGCCTCGATCGCCTCGGTCTCCAGGATCGCGCCCGAGCCGAGCCCGCCCGGCGACCGGCCGGGCAGGTCGAGGTAGACGCGCCACACCGGCACGCCCGTCATCGGGATCGCCGCCGCGAGCGCCGCCGCGGTGCGCGGCGGGTCGAAGCCGGGCCAGGCGATCAGCAGCCGGGTCGGCCCGGACGCGGTCGCGTCGACCGCGGTGGGCGGCAGCGCCACGTAGGCGGCGCCCGCCACCGTCCCGTGGACGGGTCTGTTCGTATGGTCGCCGCTCATGTCGTGGATCAGCTCCTGCGGTGCTCGACGGGCGGTGCCGGTCGTGCCTCGGGGAGGCGGCGCTCCTCCCTCGGGACCTCTCATGCTGGCAGCGGCCGCCGGAGAATGCGCCGGAATCACCGCACGTTGCCCGCGAGAGTGACGAAGAACTCACTTCCGGTAACCCCATCGGGCCCGTGCGGGCACCGTCCCGGCGGCCCGTCCCCGATCATCCTGACGATCGTTACGGCGACCGCGGCGGCGCGCCGGTTGTGATCCGGGCCTCATGGCCGTCCGGGGGGAACAAAACCGGCATCGGTCACGTCATAGAGGAACGTGGGCGCTGCGGGGGCGCGCCCTCACGAACCCTGACCGAGGAGCACCTGTGGACAGGAAGCGCAGGACGGCCGCCGCCGGGCAGGCCTGGCAGATCTACAGCGAGACCCTCCAGCCCGACGTTCCCGGCTTCTGGGAGCGGTTCCGCGCGGTGCCGCGGATGCTGAAGTCGGTCCTCCGCGGCCAGTACAAGGGGATGTCCTTCGGGACGCTCGGCCTGCTCGCGCTCGGCCTCGTGTACATCATCTCCCCGATCGACGCGATCCCGGACGTCATCCCGATCGCCGGCATCGCCGACGACACCGGCCTCGCGCTGTGGCTCGCGGCGGTGCTCGTCAAGTCCGCCGGCGACTTCGTGATGTGGGAGCGCAGCGGACGCCCGACCGTCATCGTGGGCGAGCCGATCGACTAGCCGCCCGGCCGCCGGGCGTGCCCGGCGGGGCCTGCGGAGGGCCTGCAGAGGGCCTGGCGGGGGGGTCAGGCGCCGCCCAGTTCCTTGGCGAAGCGGTCCGCCGCGTCCCGCACGATCGGGACCACGTCGGCGACCGCCTCGTGCGTCATCCGGCCGGACGGTCCCGATACCGACAGCGCCGTCAGCGCGGGCGCTCCTTGCAGCGGCACCGCGACGCACCGGACGCCGAGCTCCTGCTCCTCGTCGTCCAGAGCGAAGCCCTGCTCGCGGATCCGGCGCAGCTCGGCCAGCAGCGCGTCCTGGTCGGTGAACGTCTTCGGCGTGTGCGCCGGCATCCCGGTCCGGCCCAGGATCTCGCGGACCCGCTCGTCCGGCAGCTGCGACAGCAGCGCCTTGCCCACGCCGGTGCAGTGCGGCTGCACGCGACGCCCGACCTCGGTGAACATCCGCATCGAGTGCTTCGACGGCACCTGCGCCACGTACACGGCCTCGTCGCCCTCCAGCACGGCCATGTTCGCGGTCTCGCCCACGTCGTCGACCAGCCGCGCCAGGACGGGACGCGCCCACGTCCCCAGCAGCCGGTTCGCCCCCTCGCCCAGCCGGATGAGCCGCGGGCCCAGCGCGTAGCGCTTCGACGGCTCCTGCCGCACGTACCCGTGGTTCACCAGCGTCCGCATGAGCCGGTAGATGGTCGGCATCGGCAGCCCGGACACCTCGGTCAGCTCCGACAGCGCCATCTCGCCGCCCGCGTCCGCCAGATGCTCCAGCAGCTCGAACGCGCGCTCCAGCGACCGTACGGCCTCCGCCACCCGCGCCTCCTCTCCTCGCGATCCCCCGATTCTACGGAGATCTGATTTCACTACGCGAAAGAGGGGGCGTATCGGGTTACGCATGGCGACGCTCTGGCAATAAATGACTACACACCGCAATGAACCAGTGGCCCCCCGGCGGCAATAGAGAAGTGGAACCGCGAGAGGGGACCCCGTGCGAACCGGTGGCAGCAGGACACGCAGCAGGGCGCGCGTCGGCGCGATCATGGCGGGCGGCGCGCTCGTCGTCCCGCCGATGATGCTCACCGGGGCGTCCGCGAACGCCAACCCGGGCGCCGTCCGGCTCCTCGCCGAGACCTCGACGTCCGCCGGCGCCGTCGGCGCGCCCGGCTACGCGCTCGGCCACACCGTCCGCGTCCGCGCCGAGGGCGGCGTCGCGCACCACGCCGTCCTGCGCCTCCTCGCCGCCGACCCGCTGACCTGGGCGGACCGTCCGCCGGGCTGCGCCCGGCTGGACTCCGGCCACGAACTGCGCTGCGACCTCGGCGACGTGGGCGGCGCGACCGTGACGCGGACCGCCACCGTCTCCCTCCCGGCCGCCGCCGTGGAACGGCCGCCCGAGACCCCGCCGGCCATCCTCACCGTCGTCGCCGCCGACAACGCCGACCCCCGCACGTCCCGCGTCGTCCTCGACCTGTCGTCCGGCGACGGCGCGTCCGCCGCGGCCGACGCGCCGCCCGCCCAGCCCCAGACCGCCCCCAACGAAGGAGACGCGCACTGCACCGCCGACGCACCCGTCCCCGGCAAGCACTGCCAGGACGCCGCCCCTGCCAGCACCACCGCCGCTCCGCAAGGCACCTCCCAGTGCCAGACCGGCCGCCCCCAGGACACCGCCCCGGCCTCGCCCTGCCAAAAGACCCCGCCGGCGTCCGCCGCCCAGAACCAGCCACCACAGGACGGCCAGCTCCAGCAGCAAGGCCGGCCGGTGGACAACGGCCGGCCCCCGCACCCCGTCCGCCCACCACACCCGTCCACCAACGGCCAACCCCCCACCCACGCCCAACCACCGACCACCGCCCCCCAACCCGCCCAAGGCCGCCCACCGGCGCACGGTCAGCCGTCCGCCCACGGAAAGCCGATCGCCAACGGCCAGTCGTCCACCCAGGGTCAGTCGTCCGCCCATGGAAAGCCGTCGGCGCACGGGCAGCAGCCTGCGCATGGGAAGCCGTCCACAGACGGTCAGCCGTGCGGGCACGGGAAGCCGCACCACCACGGCCAGCCGTCCTACAACGGCCAACCGCCCCACCACGGTCGGCCACCGACCCACGGCCAGCCGCCAACGCCCGGCCGGCCGTCGATGGCCGGGAAGCCGCAACACAGCAAGCCCCGTGCGACCGGCACCGGTACCGGGGCGGCGGCTGCGCAGCCGCACAGCGGAGCGCCTACGCATCACAGTGCGCAGACCGGCCAGGGCACCGCATCCCAGAACTCAACGAGCCACCACGCCGCACCGAAGCACGACGCCGCGCCGACCCAGCACACCATCACCATCTACGGCGGCGGGCCGAGCAGCGCGGCCGGTGGAGGCGGCGCACCCAGCCATCACACCTGGTCGTACGACGATGGCGTGCCGTCCGAGATGGGGCTGCCGTGGGACGACGGCGCTTCCGCCGGGAGCGGGAAGCACAAGCATCACGGCGGTGCCTCCTCGGGCAGCGTTCCGTCGACGGAGGACGACTACCCGTCCGGCGAGTGGGCGGGGACGGACGGCGGCGCCGGCTACGGCGGCACCGCCGGGGGCGGACACGTGAAGGAGGAGCAGGTGCCCAAGCTGCCCGTCGTGCCGACCCCCGGACGGCCGGGCGTCCCGCTGCCGCCGCTGAACGCGCCGGGGCAGATGCCCGTGCCGAACAGCCAGGCGATGGCGGGGACGACGAGCGACGGCACCGACCGCGGCGACGGCCGGATGACGCTGGTGTCGCCGGTCGGGATGGAGCAGGGCAACGGGACCGACTGGGCCGTGGTCCTCGGCGTCGCGATCGTCGCGGAGATCGGCCTGCTGTGGGGCGCGGCGTGCTTCGGCCTGTGGCGGCGCCGCATCGCGCTCTACCGCGCGGAGACCCGCGCAGCCGAGGCGAGAGCGGAGGCGGCCGCGCGAGGCGGCGCGTACCTCTGACGGGCCGACCGCAACCTGCCGGGCGCGGTGCGGCGACGGAACGGGGGAGGGGGCGCGGGCGCGCGTGCGATTCGACGGTGGATGTCCTGCCCCGGTGCCAAATAGGGGACCGTGTCACTAAGCTGATCCGCTGACAGTAAAGCTGCGGTCACGGACAGGGGATCCGGTATGTCAGAAGCGACGATGCGGTGTCCGAAGTGCGCGTCCGCGCTCGACACCCACGAACGGCACGGCGTGGTCATCGAGGAATGCCCCGGCTGCAAGGGCGTGTTCCTCGACCGCGGCGAACTGGAGCAGCTGATCGACGCGGAGAGCCGCTACCTGGCCGAACTCCCCGAGGCGGAGAACCCCGACACCACCTACCAGGGGCGGCACCGGCGTGGCATCATGCAGCAGATCTTCGCGGCGGACCACTAGTCCGCACACGGTCGGTAACGACGCCTGCGCCCAGGCGTGAAAAGGCAATTCCTCTTGTCACGGCGGTGACAAACCCGGCCGCGGCGAATGTGGCGCGCAGCTAATATCGCCTGCTGCCTACCATCGGGTAGCTTCACGATCATCGCCGGTTGCCGGGGGGCGCCAGACACAGTCGTCCGGCCGACTGCACGCATCGCCGACGGCGCCCACCCCCACGATGGCCCGCCCGGCCCGTCCCCTCGGGAGATTGATCAATGGCATTGGGCTCGCTGCTTCCCGAACTGCTGCCCGGCGGCTCCGGCCGCACCCCGCTGATCGAGCGGGTCGCGCGGTGGGCGAGGGAGAAGCCGGACGCCCCGGCCTTCACCTTCGTCGACTACTCGCTGGACCCGGCCGGCAAGCACATCACGCTGAGCTGGGCGGAGACCGACCGGCGCGCCCGCGCGACGGCGACCGCGCTGCGCCAGGTGACCGGGCCCGGCGAGCGGGCCGCGCTGCTGCTGCCGCAGACGCTCGAGTACATGATGACGATGCTCGGCGCGATGTACGCGCACGTCATCGCGGTGCCGCTGTTCTCGCCGGACCTGCCCGGGCACGCCGACCGGCTGATCGGCGCGTACACCGACAGCGAGCCCGCGGTCATCGTCACGACCCGGAACGCGCTGCCGCACGTGGAGAAGTTCCTCGCCGACCACGACGTCCCGCAGCCGAAGGAGATCCTCTTCGCCGAGGAGGTCGACCTCGGGCTCGCCGGGTCCTGGGAGGACGAGCCGATCGGGTTCGACGACCTGGCGTACCTGCAGTACACGTCGGGGTCGACGCGCCGCCCCGCGGGCGTCGAGATCACGCACGGGAACGTGACGGCGAACGCGGCGCAGCTGTGGTCCGGGTGGGCGCCGGAGAAGCCGGACCCGGAGCTCGTGAGCTGGCTGCCGCTGTTCCACGACATGGGCCTGATCGCGACGATGGCGCTGCCGCTGGTGCGCGGCGACCACGCGATCTACACCGACCCGGTGTCGTTCATCATGAACCCGATGCGCTGGCTCCAGCTGATCGCGTCGCGGCCGGGCAAGAACGTTTACACGGCGGGCCCGAACTTCGCGTACGAGTACGTGGCGTCGATGGCGTCGCCGGAGAAGCTGGAGGGCCTGGACCTGTCCGGGCTGACGACCTGCCTGAACGGCGCGGAGCCGATCCGGACGTCGACGCTGTCGACGTTCGCGGAGGCGCTCGCGCCGGCGGGGCTGCGCCCGGGCGCGCAGGCCCCCGGGTACGGGCTGGCGGAGGCGACGGTGTTCGTCACCGCCGCCGCCGAGGACGTCCCCCCGAAGATCATCTCGGTGGACCGGGACGTCCTCACGCAGGGCGAGGTGCGGCTGTGCGCCGCGGACGCGGAGCGGGCCAGCACGCTGGTGTCGTGCGGCCGGCCGTCCGGGCAGCTCGTCGCGATCGTCGACCCGGACGCGCGCACCGAGCAGCCCGACGGGCACGTCGGCGAGATCTGGGTGCACGGACCGAACACCGCCGCCGGGTACTGGCGCAATTCCGAGCGCAGCCAGGACACCTTCGGCGGCGAGCTCGCCGACCCCGGCGACCTGCCGGCCGGGCCGTGGATGAAGACCGGCGACTACGGCGTGATCCACGAGGGCGAGCTGTACGTCACCGGCCGCATCAAGGACCTGATCATCGTCGACGGCCGCAACCACTACCCGCAGGACATCGAGGTCACCACGCAGGAGGCGCACCCGGCGGTGCGGCCCGACCACGTCGCCGCGTTCGCGCTGCCCGGCGAGGAGACCGAGCGGCTCGTGGTGGTCGCCGAGCGGAACCGGCGGGTGCCGCTCGGCCGGCTGGACCTGGACGAGGTCGAGTCGGCGGTGCGCGGCGCCGTGAACGTCGAGCACGAGATGAGCGTGCACGCGTTCCTGCTCGTCGAGCCGGGCGGGGTGTCCCGCACGTCCAGCGGCAAGATCGCCCGCGCGGCGACGCGGCAGCGGTACCTGGACGGCGCACTGCCGACCACGGCGGCGCGGCTCGCGTCCCGCAAGTAGTCTCGGCCTCGCACGCACGGGGCGAGGCCGCCGTACGGCATCGGCTCGACAGGGCCGCGGGGCGCCGCGCCCCGCGGCCGCGACGACACAGGAGGACCATGCTCTCGGGGCTGGGACGTCTCATCCACCGTCGGCGGTGGGTCAGCCTCGTCTGCATCCTGCTGCTGACCGGCGTCGCCGGCGCCTGGGGCCTCGGCGTGTTCGCGAAGTTCAAGGCGGGCGGCTTCGAGGACCCGAACGCGTCCTCGACGCTCGTCGCCCGGCTCGGCGCCACCTACTTCGGCAGCACGAACCCCGACGTCCTCGTCCTCTACAAGAGCGACACGATGACGGTGGACGACCCGCGCTACGAGGCCGACGTCGTCACCACCGTCGCGCGGCTGCCGAAGGACCGCGTCGAGGAGATCATCTCCTACTGGGCGCTGGACGAGAAGGACGCGGTGTCGTTCGCGTCCCGCGACAAGCACGAGACGTTCGTCGCGCTGAAGCTGAAGGGCGACGACCCGACCAAGCTGAAGAACTACCAGGACATCAAGGAGCGGCTGAAGGCGCCGGGGCTGACCGTCCAGTTCGGCGGCGCCGTCCCGCTCGGGCAGGAGTTCGGCGAGCAGGTCACCGCCGACATCGTCCGCGCGGAGACGATCACCGCGCTGCCGCTGCTGATCCTGCTGATCCTGCTGTTCGGCGCGGTCGTCGCCGCGTCCCTGCCGCTGTTCGTCGCGGTGTTCTCGATGATCGGCGGCCTCGCCGTCCTGCACGTCGTCACCTACGCCGCGGACGTGACGTCCTTCGCGCTCGAGGTCGTCACGATGATGGGCGTCGGCCTCGCGATCGACTACTCGCTGTTCATCATCAGCCGGTTCCGGGAGGAACTGCAGCGCGGCATGGCCGCGCACGGAGTCCCGCCAGGGAAACCGTGGAAGCGGGAACGCGGGAAACAGGCGCGCAAGGCGGCGAAGAAGGCGCACCGGGAGGCGATGCGGCCGCTCCGCGAGGACGCCCTCGCGGCGACCCTCGCGACCGCCGGCCGCACCATCATGGTCTCCGGCGTGACGGTGTCCGCCGCGCTCGCGGGCCTGCTGCTGTTCCCGCAGATGTTCCTGCGGACGATCGGGCTCGCCGGCATCGCCACCGTCATGGTCGCCGTGTTCGGCGCCACCGTCCTGCTCCCGACGCTGCTCGCGATCCTCGGGCCGCGCGTCGAGGGCGGCCGGATGCCGTGGCGGCGCCCCACCTCCAAGCGCGCGCAGCGCGACCACGACAGCGGCTTCTGGTACCGGCTCGGCCACAGCGTCATGAAGCACCCGCTGCCGTACTTCGCGGTGGTGCTGGTGATCCTCGGCGTCATGTTCGGGCCGTTCCTGCACGTCCAGTTCGGCAGCATCGACGCCCGCGTCCTGCCGAAGGACAGCCCGACCCGCGCCGTCGTCGAGAACGTCAAGGCCGACTTCCCGAACGGCACCGCCGAACCCATCGACGTCGTCATCTCCGGCGACCTCATCCCGCGCGACTGGAAACCGTCCAAGTCGGGCGACAACATCCCGCCCTACCTGGAGGACTTCCGCAAGAAGCTCGCCGCGCTCCCCGGCGTCACCGAGGCGAAGTTCACCGGCTACTCCGGCGCGTACGGCGGCGTCCGCATCTCCGTGACGCACAAGTACGAGCCGATGGACGAGCACGCCCAAGACCTCGTCAAACGGGTCCGGGGCATGAGCCTCGTCAAGGACGGCTACCCGATGCACATCGACGTCGGGGGCAGCACCGCCGCGCAGATGGACCTGATGTCCAGCCTGATGCGCAGCCTGCCGAAGATGGCGATCGCCGTCGGGCTCGCCACGTTCCTCCTGCTGTTCATGTTCTTCGGCTCCGTCGTGCTGCCGCTGAAGGCCATCGTCATGAACGTGCTGTCGATCGGCGCGTCGTTCGGCGCGATCGTCTGGGGCTTCCAGTACGGGCACCTCGCCGGCGTCCTGAACTTCACCCCGACCGGCGGCGTCGAGGCCACCAGCATGATCCTCATCCTCGCCGTCGTGTTCGGCCTGTCGATGGACTACGAGGTCTTCCTGCTCAGCCGCATCCGCGAGGAATGGGACCGCACCCACGACAACCGCGCCGCCGTCGCCCGCGGCATGCAGCACACCGGCGGCATCATCACCAGCGCCGCGCTGCTGTTCCTCGTCGTCATCGGCGCTTTCAGCATGGCCGGCATCACCGTCGTGAAGCTGATCGGCGTCGGCATGTTCGTCGCCGTGGTCGTGGACGCGGCGCTCGTCCGGTCACTGCTCGTCCCCGCCACCATGCGGTTCATGGGCAAGGCGAACTGGTGGCTGCCCGGGCCGCTCGCGTTCCTGCACGCCAAGATGGACCTGCGCGAGCACAGCGTGGCCGCCGCGGGCGCGGGCGCGGCGACCGTCGCGGTGCCGCCGCCCCTGCCGGAGGCGCAGCCGTTCCCGTACCGGATGCACTGGGAGCAGGGCACCTCCGAGGCACCCCCAGCACCCCCAGCACCCCCTGCGCCCGCCGCGCCGCCTGCCGCCGCACCGGCCGCCGCCGCGCCGCGGCCCGCGCCTGCCGCGCGGTCGGCACCCGAGCCCGCCGTGCCGCCGCCCGCGCCCGCCACCCCGGTGCGGGACGCGAACGACGCGTTCCGGCCGGTCCTGCAGCCCGCCCCGGGCGGACCGGTCGACGGCGAACGGCCGCAACTGGTGTTCCGCGACCCGCACCCGTCCGCGTCGCGCCCGGCGCAGGCACCGTGGGCGCCGTGGGCGAACGGCCAGCCGCAGCCGCGGCCCGTCCGGCCCCCGCGCGTCAAGCGCCGGATCGTCCCGTCCCCCGACGGCAACGGCTGGACGTGGAGCTCCGACTGACGCTCAGCGCAGCAGCCCGTCGATGACGTCGCGGGCGCGGCCCACACCGTCCTCCGCCCGGATCCGCCGGCCCACCTCGTACGCCCGGTCGGCCATCTCCTGGTCCTCGGCGACGCGCCGCAGCCTCCGCGCGAGCCGCGGCACCGTCATCGCGCGGAACGGCAGCGGCGCCGGCCCCGCGCCCAGCGCGGCGACCCGCTCGCCCCAGTACGGCTGGTCCCCGAAGAACGGGCACACGACCGTCGGCACGCCCGCCCGCAGCCCCGCCGCCGTCGTCCCCGCGCCGCCGTGGTGCACGACCGCCGACATGCGGGGAAACAGCCACGAATGCGGGACGTCCCGCACCGCGAGGACCTGGTCGTCCGACGTGTCCGGGTCGCCCTGCACCACGCCGCGCAGGCCCGCGAGCCGCAGCGCCGCCCGGACGACCCGGCCCGTCATGTCCGCGTCCTTCGGCACCATGCTCCCGAACCCGACGTAGACCGGCGCGGGCCCCGCCTCCAGGAACGCCGCGATCTCCTCCGGCGGCTCCCACTCCGGCTCGTCCAGGAACCAGTACCCGGTCATGTGCACGCTCGCCGGCCAGTCCGCCGGGCGCGGCACCACGGCCTCGCTGAAGCACGCCAGCACCGCCGTCCCGTCCCGGCGCAGGCCCCGCAGCGGGAGCCGCGGCAGCCCCAGCCGCTCGTCCCGCCACGGGTTGATGAACGGCCGCGACAGCTGCCACGCGATCTGGTCGACCGCCCCGAAGCTCGCCCGGTTGCCCCACCGCCCCAGCATCCGCGCCTGCGGCACGAACGGGTGCGGGAACGCCCCCGTCGGCTGGCTCGGCTGGAAATGGATCAGCGCCCGCGGCACGTCCAGATGCGCGCCGATGTGCTCCGGCAGGAACCCGAGCGTCGGCCCCAGGATCAGATCGGCGCCCTTGCACGCGTCGAGGCACTCGCCCAGCAACCGTTCCGCCATCGGCCCGAGGATGCGCCGGAACCCGCCGAGGAACTTCACCGGGTTCCGGCCGCCGGCCAGCAGTTCCTGCCCCGCGTCCGACTCCAGGATCTCCGTCGGGTCGGCCGTCAGCGGGGCCAACTCCAGCCCCGCCGCGACCGCCATCGGCGCGTACCGCGCGCTCGCGACGAGTCGGACCTCGTCACCGCGCTCCCGCAGCGCCCGCCCGAGCGCCACGCACGGCTGGATGTCCCCCCGCGAACCCGCGGCGAAGATCACGATTCGGCTCACGGCGGCTCCTCACCAAGCGTCGCTGCGCGGACTGGCGGACGGTTCGCCGGGCGGCTCCCCGTCCTCGGGCACGTACGGCGTGTACAACCATCCGTCCGGCGGCGGCGGAGGCCAGCCCGGCCCGCCGACCTCCGGCACCTCGCCGTCACCCGCCACTTCTTCGCCCCGCTCCGGCTCGCCGGCCGCCCCTCCGCGCCCGGCCACCCAGGCGTCCCCAGGCTCGCCGCCGAGCACGTGACGCGGCCGCTCGTCGACGTCCGGCACCCCGCGAGGCTCGCTCATCACCGGGGCGCTCAGCGGATCGGAGACGTCCTGACCCGCCGCGACCAGCGGCTCCTCTGCCGCCCGGCCAGAGTCGCCGACGCGCTGGAGGTCGCTCGGCTGGTCGGGCTCGCGTGTTTCGCCTTGGGCGGTTGGCGCGTGCTTGGTCGTGCTCGGCTGCACGGCGTCGTGGATGGGCGTCACTGGGGCGGTCAGCGGGTCGGGGGTGTGCTGGCTTGACGCGGTCAGTGGCGTCGGCCCGGGGCTTGGCTGGGCGTCTGCCGCCTGGCCTGAGTCGCCCACGCGCTGGGGGCCGCTGGGCTGGTCGGGTTCGCGTGTTTCGCCTTGGGCGGTTGGCGCGTGCTTGGTCGTGCTCGGCTGGACCGTGTCGTCGCTGGGCGTGGGCGGGGTGCTCAGCGGGTCGGGGGTCTCCCAGTTCAGTGTGATCGGCTGGGACGGCGCGGTGCCTGCTGCGCCGCTCGGCTCGGTCGTCGCCTCGCTGGCGCCGCCCGAGCGCGGGACGTGGAGCGATGTTGCGACGAGGTCGTCCTCGGGGGCCGCCGCCGGGTTTTCGGCGTCTGCGGCATCCGGTGTTTCGGGCGGGGGCGACGCCGCGGCGCCGGAAGAGGCCTCGGGGTCCTGGGCGGTGGGGGGTGTTGAGGGGGCGGGGTTCTCGCCGTCCGCCGCCTGCTCGTTGGGCGGGGGGTTCTTGCCGCGGGACGCGAGTTCGTTGAGGAGGGCGGCGGCGATGGGTTCGGTGGCGGGGGTGGGGGCCGGGAGGGGCGAGCCGCCGGGCGTCCAGCGGTCGGGGAGGGTGGCGAGGGGGTCGTCGTCCAGCGGGAGGGTGCCGCGGGAGCGGGCGGCGGACTCGTCGTCGAACCACTTGCTGGTGGGCGGCGGCGGGGGCTCCTCGGCGGGGCTGGTCCAGGTCGGGATGGCGGTGTCGGCCCAGTCCTGCCAGGGGGACGTCGCGTCCGGCGGGGTGGGGCGCCAGGCGGCGGGCGCGTCGTCGTCGGGGGTGTCGCTCCACCAGTGGGGGCCGGGGGTGCGGGGTGCGGCCATGGTGTCCGTTTCCGTCATGAGGGGGGCGGGCGCGGGGACGGGACCGGCGGACGGGTCGGCGCCGGCGGGGTCCGGGCCGGGGACGACGGGGAGCGGGTCGCGGGGAGTGGCGGTGGCGGCGGCGGTGGCGAGGGCGGGTTCGGGCTGAGCGGCGGCGGCGGGTTCGGTGACGAGGGGGGCCTGCTTGCCGTGCTTGGGGCCGAGCCAGCCGCGCCGGCTGGGCAGGGTGAGGCCGCTGATGACGCCGCCGATGAGGACGAGGACGGCGCCGAGGACGAGCCCGGACGAGGTGCCCTGCCGGAACGTCTCCAGGGCCTTGGCGCTGGCGCCCTCGTCGGGGACGGTCTGGATGAGCAGGCCGACGATGGCGATGCCGAACGCGCCGGACGCCTCGCGGATGACGTTGATGACGCCGCTGGCGACGCCGGCGCGCTTCTCGGGGACGGCCTTGAGGACGTACATGACGAGCGGCATCGCGAGGGCGGCGCCGACGCCGACGAGCAGGACGCCCGGCATGAGGTCGGCGTACCCGTCGCCGATCCCGAGGGTGGAGAACAGCACCATGCCGACGCCCATGAGGCCCATGCCGGCGCCGATGGCGGGGCGGGGGCCGATCTTGGTGGCGAGGAGGAACGCGACGGGCGTCAGCACCATGATCGTGAGGGCGGGGGGCAGCATGACGAGGCCGGCCTCGGGCGGGGAGAAGCCGAGGAAGCGCTGCAGGAACGGCTGGGAGTAGAACATCATGCCGTTGAACCCGATGCCGTAGAGCATCTGGGAGACGAGGCCGCCGGTGAAGACGCGGTTGCGGAAGAACCGCAGGTCGATCATCGGGTCGGGGGCCCAGCTCTCGACGACGATGAAGCAGGCGAGCGCGATGGCGCCGAGGGCGAAGGTGCTGAGGACGGACGGGTCGGCCCAGCCGTGCTTGTTGCCGTCTTCGAGGCCGTAGATGAAGGCGAACAGCATCGTCGCGGAGATGAGCACGCCGGGCAGGTCGATGCGGGCGTGCGGGTTCTTGCTGCGGCCGGTGAGGACGACGGCGCCGAGCAGGATGACGAGGATGCCGGGGACGATGTTGATGAGGAAGATCCAGCCCCAGTGGAAATGCTCGACGATGATGCCGCCGATGGTGGGGCCGAGCGCGGTGGCGCTGGACGCGGCGCCGATGAAGACGATGTTGCCGATGGAGCGCTGTTTGTCGTTGCGCCCGACGGTGACCATGACCTGGGTGGCGGGCAGGACGAGCGCGGCGCCGCCGCCCTGCACGATGCGGGCGAGGATGAGCACTTCGGAGGTGTGGGAGAGGCCGCAGACCGCGGAGGCGGCGGTGAAGACGACCATGCCGGTGGTGAAGGTGACGCGGCAGCCGTAGATGTCGGTGAGCCGCCCGCCGGTGATCATCAGGCAGGAGAACATGAGGATGTAGCCGGTGGCGACCCAGTCCTTGGCGGAGGACGACATGCCGAGGTCGGCCATGATCCTGGGCAGCGCGGTGAAGACCACCGTGTTGTCCATGGTGGTCATGAACGCGCTGACGGCCACCACCGCCAGCGCCCATCGGTATCGGCCCCGGGTCACCTGATCCCGCGGCGGGGGTCCCGTGCCACCGGGAAATCCGCCGCTTCCCCCTAAAAGCGTTCGTGGCTATTGTTACTATTGGTTGGCATCCGGTCACTCGGCCCGCTGTTAGGCCAGAGTCCCTCAACTATCCCATCAGGCCACATTGGTTACTGCCGAGTCTTGTCATCACCGTGACAAGTAGCCGGGGAGAAAAGTGGTCTGGATGCGCATCGTGAGCCGGTCACCGTAGGACAAAGTGGTCCCTCCGCTTCGATGAACGATCCCGGTTTCATGGGGGGAACCCACCGCATGCAGAGCAACGATCGTTCCGGAGCCGCGCGCGACAACGCGGAGGGCGAGCCTCGTGTCGCCGAGGACGCGATTCGCCGGCACCTGATCGAGCAGATCGCGCGGCGCTCCAGGATCGCCGAGGCCGAGGTCGACCCGGACCGTCCGCTCGAGGAGTTCGGGCTGGCGTCGCGGGACGCGGTGGCGATCGCGGGGGACCTCGAGCAGATGCTGGGCCGGGCGCTCCCGGCGACGCTGGTGTGGGAGCACCCGACGATCAGCAAGCTCTCCCGGGCGCTGGCGGGCGGAGCCGATCCGGCCGAGGCGGAGGCGGAGCAGGCGGTGCCGGTGCGGGCGGCGGTGCGGGACGACGAGCCGATCGCGGTGATCGGGATCGGCTGCCGGTTCCCCGGCGGCGACCGCGACCTGACGGGCCCGGCGGAGTACTGGCGGTTCCTGACGGGCCGGGGCGACGCGATCCGGGAGGTGCCGGACGGCCGCTGGGACCCGTTCGACGACGGGTCCCCCGAGGTCGCCGACCGGCTGGCGCGGACGACGCGGCTCGGCGGGTTCCTGGACGACGTGGCGGAGTTCGACGCGCAGTTCTTCGGGATCACGCCGCGCGAGGCGGCGGTGATGGACCCGCAGCAGCGCCTCGTCCTCGAGGTGGCGTGGGAGGCGTTCGAGCACGCGGGGATCGGCCCGGCGTCGCTGCGCGGCAGCCGCACGGGCGTGTTCGTGGGCGTGTCGGCGCCGGAGTACGCGGCGTTCACCGCGTCGGACCTGGCGTCGCTGGAGCCGTTCACGGCGACGGGCGCGGCGCTGAGCATCATCGCGAACCGGCTGTCGTACCTGCTGGACCTGCGCGGCCCGAGCATGATCGTGGACACGGCGTGCTCGTCGTCGCTGGTGTCGACGCATCTGGCGGTGCAGGCGCTGCGCGGCGGCGAGGCGGACGTGGCGCTCGCGGGCGGCGTGAACGTGCTGCTGTCGCCGACGGTGACGATGACGTTCGACCTGGCGGACGCGACGGCGAAGGACGGGCACTGCAAGGCGTTCGACGCGTCGGCGGACGGGATGGTCCGCGCGGAGGGCTGCGGCGCGGTGGTGCTGAAGCGGCTGTCGGACGCGGTCCGCGACGGCGACCGGGTCCTCGCGGTGGTGAAGGGCTCGGGCGTCAATTCGGACGGGCGTTCGAACGGCCTGGTGGCGCCGAATTCGGACGCGCAGCGGGCGCTGCTGCGGGACGTGTACGCGTCGGCGGGCGTGGAGACGACCGAGGTCGACTACATCGAGGCGCACGGGACGGGCACGTTCCTGGGCGACCCGATCGAGGCGAAGGCGGTCGGGGAGGTGCTGGGCGCGGGCCGGGCGGCGGACGAGCCGCTGCTGATCGGGTCGGCGAAGAGCAACCTCGGCCACATGGAGTCGGCGGCGGGCATAGCGGGCCTTATCAAGACCGTTCTGGCGCTGCATCACAAGGTGATCCCGGCCAGCGCGCATTACAAGGAGCCGAATCCGCATATCCCCTTCGACGAGCTGCGCCTGAGGGTGGTCGCGGACGAGACGCCGTGGCCGGAGCGGAGCCATCCCGCGCGCGCGGGCGTGTCGGGTTTCGGGTTCGGCGGGACGAACGCGCACGTGCTGCTGGAGGAGGCTCCGGCGCAGGAGGTCGCGAGCCACCCGGCGGTGGTGCGGACGTTCCCGCTGTCGGACACGAGCGACGACCGCGTCCGCGACCATGCCGCGCTGCTCGCGGAGTGGGTCCCGGCCCGCGATGACGTGAAGCTCGCCGATCTGGCGCGGACGCTGCACCGGCGCGGCGGTCGCGGCCGGTCCCGCGCGGCGGTGTCGGCCCGTGACCGCGCCGGGCTGGTCGAGGGCCTGAAGGCGCTCGCGGAGGGCCGTCCGCACCCGGGCGTGGTGACGGGTTCGGCGCTCGGTGTCCCGGGACGTCCGGTCTGGGTGTTCTCCGGGTACGGGGCGCAGCGGGCGGGCATGGCGCAGCGGCTGCTGGAGGAGGAGCCGGCGTTCGCCGAGGCGATCGACGACCTGGACGGCCTGTTCGCCGAGGAGGGCGGCCCGGACCTGTGGTCGCTGCTCGAGGAGGGCCGCAAGCCGGACGGCCCGGCCGACACGATGCCGGTGCTGTTCGCGATCCAGCTCGGCCTGGCGCGGATGTGGAAGGCGTACGGCGTGGTGCCGGGCGCGGTGATCGGGCACTCGATGGGCGAGGTCGCGGCGGCGGTCGTCGCGGGCGCGCTCACCCCGCAGGACGGCGTCCGGGTGATCGTGCGGCGGTCGAGGCTGCTGACGCAGCTGGTCGGCGGCGGTGCGATGGCGGTGCTCGGCGCGTCGGCGCAGGACGTCGAGCGGCTGGCGGACGGGCTGCCCGAGGTGTACGCGGCGGTGCACTCGTCGCCGAAGCAGACGGTCGTGACGGGCGACGCTGACCAGGTCGCGGAGATCGTGAAGCGCGCGGAGGCGGAGGGCCGTCTCGCGCGCATGGTGCAGGCGGAGGGCGCCGGGCACTCCCCGCAGGTCGATCCGCTGCTGCCCGACCTGCGCGAACAGCTCGCCGAGGTCGGCCTGGAGCCCGGCACACCGCTCGCCGACGGCATCAGGCTCTACACGACGGCGCTGCCCGACCCGCGCGCGTTCGACGGCGAGGACGCGCGCCTCGACGTCGAGTACTGGGCGGCGAACCTGCGCAACCCGGTCCGGCTGACGGACGCGGTGTCGGCGGCGGCCGAGGACGGGTTCCGGACGTTCGTCGAGGTCAACGCGCATCCGATCCTCGCGCACGCGGTCGGCGAGACGCTCGGCGGCAGCGGCGCGCTCGTCACGCACACGCTGAAGCGCGCGCCGAAGGGCCAGGAAACCGACGACACCCTGACCTTCCACGCGCAGCTCGCGACGCTCGCCGCGCACGGCCTCGCCGTCGCGCAGCCTGCGGACGGCCGGATCGTCGACGTCCCGCAGTCGCCGTGGCGGCACGAGCGCCACTGGGTCGACCTGTCGAACCGCAACCGCGGCGGCCGCGACGAGCACCCGCTGCTCGGCGCGCACGTCGAGCTGCCCGGCGAGGACCGGCACGCCTGGCGCGCCGACGTCGGCCTGGACGCGCAGCCGTGGCTCGGCGACCTCGCCGTGCACGGCCTGCCCGCGCTGCCGGTCGCGGCGTTCGCGGAGATGGCGCTCGCGGCGGGTGCGACGGCGCTCGGCACCGACGCGGTCCGTGTCAACAGCCTGTGGATAGAGCGCCCGCTCGCGCTCGCCGCGCACACGACGGTGACGACGACGTTCGCGGAGGAGGAGCAGCGCGTCGAGGTGCACGCGCTGACGCCCGCGGGCACGTGGGCGCGGCTGGCCAGCGCGGACGTCGGCGAGGACGCGCGTCCCGCCCCCGCGCCGGAGCACGGCGCGGCGACGGAGGTCGCGGGCGCCGAGCGCGGGTCGCGGCACTACCGGCTGCACCCCGAGGTGTTCGACCGCTGCCTCGCCGCGCTGTCGGCGGAGGCGGCGGCGGTCGCGGGCGGCGGCGTCTGGCTCGCCGAGACCATCGGCAGCCTGCGCGTCCACGGGCCCACCCATCGCGGCGGGCACGTCCGCGTGGCGGCGGTCCAGGACGACGGCGAGATGACCGGGTCCGTCCTGCTGCTCGGCGCGGACGGCGAGGTCCTCGTGGAGGCGACCGGCCTCGTGCTGCGCCGCACCGAGCGCCACGACGTCCCCGTTCCCGTCGCGGACAAGCTGGTCGAGCTGGTGTGGGACGAGGCCGAGGCCCCCGGGCCCCGTGAAGGCGACGGCGCCTGGCTGATCCTCGCCGAGGACGGCGACGCGCTCGCCGCCGCGACGGCCGCCGGGCTGGAAGGCCGCGGCCGCCGCGCCGCCCGCCGCGCCCTCACCGGCCCTGCCGACCTCAACGACCTGGGCGACGCCTCCGGCGTGGACGGCGTCGTGCTCGTCCCGTCCGCCGACCTCGTCGACGAAGACCTCGTGCTCGCCGTCGCGGAAACGAGCCGTTCGCTGCCCGACGGCCCGCGCCTGTACGTCGCGACGCACCGCGCCGTCCCCGTGCTGGACGGCGAGGCCGGCGAGCCCGGGCACGGGTTCGCCGCCGCGCTGACCCGCGTCCTGGCGTTCGAGCGGACCGTCCAGCGGGCGACGCTCGTCGACGTGGACCGGCCCAACGACCTGGTCGAGGAGCTGCTCGGCGGCGGCGACGCCCGCGAGGTCGCCTGGCGCGGCGGCCGCCGCTACGTGGCGCGCCTCGCGCAAGCCGCCCTCCCGACCGGGGACGCGAAGCCGAAGAAGATCGTCCGGCGCGGCGGCGCCTACGTCATCACCGGGGGGTACGGCGGGATCGGCCTGGTCACCGCGCGGCTGCTGGCCGAGCGCGGCGCCGGCCGGATCGTGCTGTCCGGCCGGAGCGGCCCCGGCGCCGAGGCCGAGAAGGTGATCGCGAAGCTCCGCGAGAGCGGCGTGGACGTCGGCGTCGTCCTCGGCGACATCGCCGCGCCCGGCACCGCCGAGCGCCTCGTGAAGGTCGCCCGGGAGGGCGGCCTCGCGCTGCGCGGCGTCGTGCACGGCGCCGGCGCGATCGACGACCGGCTGATCGCCGACCTCGGCGCCGGCGATCTCCACAGGGTGTGGACGGCGAAGGTCGAGGGCGCGCGGCGGCTCAGCGACGCCACCTGGGACCTCGACCTCGACTGGTTCGCCGTGCACTCCTCGGCGGCGGCGCTGCTCGGCTCGCCCGGCCAGGCCGCGTACGCCGCGGCGAACGCGGCGATCGACGCGCTGACCGCGTACCGGCGGGCGCACGGCCGCCCCGGCACCACGATCGGCTGGGGCACCTGGTCGCGCGTCGGCGGCGCCGCCGACACCGCGGTCACCGTCATCGACCCGATCAGCCCCGAGGAGGGCGCCGAGGCCCTCGAAACGCTCCTCGCGCACGGCATGACCGCCACGGGCGTGCTGCGCTTCGACCCCGTCACGGCCGTCGAGCTGTTCCCCGAGATCCGGAACATGCCGTACTTCGCGGCGCTGACCGAGGCCGCGGCGGAACGCGGCGCGGGCGACGCGGGCGACTGGCCCGGGGTCGACGCCCTCAAGGACCTCGACCCCGCCGAGGCCCGCACGCTGATCGCCGCGCAGATCCGGTACCGGATCGCGTCCGTCCTCGGCTTCGACCCCGAGCGCCTCGACCCCGCCGTCCCGCTCACCGACCTCGGCCTGGACTCCCTCGTCGCCGTCCGGATCAAGAGCGGCGTCGAGCACGACCTCGGCCTCACCGTCCCGCCCGCCGTGCTGCTGCAGGGCGCGAGCGTGAACGTGTTCGAGGAGTGGGCGTCCGGCGAGCTCGGCCTCGCCGACGCCGCCGCCCCCACCGCCGTGTCGAACGCCGAGTCCGGCTACGTGATGCCGCGCGACGCCGCCGAGCGCCTCGCCGTCCGCATCTTCGAGGACGTCCTCGGCCTCGACCGGGTCGGCGTCACCGCCGACTTCTTCGCCGACCTCGGCGGGCAGGAGCACCAGGCCGACCAGGTCGTCGCGATGGTCGCCGCCGAGCTCGGCGGGGAGGTGACCCGCGGCGAGCTGTTCGAGGTCCCGACCGCGGAGAACGTCGCGGAGGTCATCCGGGCCGCCGACGAGGAGGCCGCCCGGCAGACCGTCCGGCCCCTCAAGCCCACCGGGGACCGCCGGCCGATCTTCATCGCGCACCCCGCCGGCGGCACCACCGCCTGCTACCGGCAGCTCATCGACCTGCTCGGCGCGGACCAGCCCGTCTACGGGCTGGAGCGGTTCGAGGACGCGCCGTCCGTCGAGGAACGCGCCGCCCGCTACGTCCAGCACCTGCTCGAAGCGCAGCCCGAGGGCGCGTTCCGGCTCGGCGGCTGGTCGTTCGGCGGCGTCCTCGCCTACGAGACCGCCCGGCAGCTCACCGCCGCCGGACGCGAGGTCGAGTTCGTCGCGCTGTTCGACGCCGGCATCCCGCTGCCCGTCGACGACGAGTCCGACACCCTCGCCCGCCGGTTCTCCGCGTTCGCCGACTACATCAACGAGACGTACGGCCTGGACGTCACGCTCACCTACGACGAGCTGTCCGGGCTGGACGAGGAGGCGCAGTTCGCGCTGGTCATGGAGCGTGCGGCGCCGCTGGTGGACTACATCCCGCCGGCGGCCCTCACCCACCAGCTCACGTCCCACCAGGACACCCGATCCCTGGAGGCGTACCAGCCGAAGCCCTACGACGGCCGCGTCATCCTCTACTACGCCCCGGAGGAGACCCCCTGGGCGGTGCGCGACGCGC
The DNA here is from genome assembly GCF_040651755.1 of Actinomadura sp. NPDC048394. Classification (NCBI taxonomy): domain Bacteria; kingdom Bacillati; phylum Actinomycetota; class Actinomycetes; order Streptosporangiales; family Thermomonosporaceae; genus Actinomadura; species Actinomadura sp. NPDC048394. The sequence continues at coordinate 107,866 of NZ_JBEZJL010000035.1, forward strand.
GCTACGTGCTCGACGGGACCAACGGTTTCGGCGGGCTCTGCTCCGACCTGGAGATCGTCACGATCCCCGGGGTGCACCACCTGAACCTGCTGGACCCGCCGGGCGTGGAGATTCTCGCCGCGCACCTGGAGGGCCGGCTCGCCGGACGCGCCGCGGGCGCGGACGGCGCGAACCGGCGGCCCGCGGACGGCCCGGACGCGCGCGGCGCGTCGGGCCGCGACCGGACCGCGGCACGGTCAACTCTGGCCCGCTGAGGGCCGCGCCCCCCACCCCGTCGTTCACGGAGGACATTCATGGCCCACGACCTGCTCGACGCCGTCCGGTCCGGAGCGAGCGGACCCGAGCTGCAGGAGATCGACCTGCCGACCCGGTTCCGTGCCGCGTTCACCCGCAAGGACGAGGTCGGCATCTTCGACGGGCAGACCGACAAGGACGTGCGCCGGTCGCTGCACGTCGGCGAGGTCGACATGCCCGAGCTGGCGCCCGACGAGTGCGTGGTCGCGGTGATGGCGGCGGCGATCAACTTCAACACCGTCTGGTCGGCGATCTTCGAGCCGGTGCCGACGTTCGCGTTCCTGGAGAAGTTCGGCCGGCAGGGCTGGTACGGCGCCCGGCACGACCTGCCGTACCACATCCTCGGCTCCGACGGCTCCGGCGTCGTCGTCCGCACCGGCAGCGGCGTGAAGAACTGGAAGGTCGGCGACAAGGTCGTCCTGTCCCCGTCCTACGTGGACGAGGAGGACCACGGCTCCTACGACGACGGCATGATGTCGGAGTCGCAGCTCGCCTGGGGCTTCGAGACCAACTTCGGGTCGCTCGGCGAGTACTGCATCGTCAAGGCGAACCAGCTGATCAGGAAGCCCGCGCACCTCACCTGGGAGGAGGCGGGCTCCAACACGCTGTGCGCCGCGACCGCGTACCGGATGCTCGTCGGCACCCACGGCGCCCGCATGAAGCAGGGCGACGTCGTGCTGATCTGGGGCGCCACCGGCGGGCTCGGCTCGTTCGCGACGCAGCTCGTCAAGAACGGCGGCGGCATCCCGGTCGGCGTCGTCTCCTCCGACGAGAAGGCCGACATCGTCCGGGCGCAGGGCTGCGAGCACGTCATCAACCGCAACGAGCTGAACCTCGGCGAGCAGGGCCTGCGGCACCCGAAGGCGGGCCGGATGCTCGGCGAGGCGATCCGCCGCCTCGTCGGCGAGGACCCCGGCATCGTGTTCGAGTACCTCGGCCGCGAGACGTTCGGCGCGTCCGTCTACGTCGCCAAGCGCGGCGGCAAGATCGTCACGTGCGGCTCGTCGACCGGCTACAAGCACGAGTACGACAACCGGTTCCTGTGGATGCGGCTGAAGAGCATCATCGGCTCACACGGCTTCAACTACCACGAGGCCGTCGAGGTGAACCGGCTGTTCTCGCTCGGCATGATCCACCCGACGCTGTCGAAGTCGTTCCCGCTGGACGAGGCGGGCGAGGCGACCCGCGCCGTCCAGACGAACCAGCACATCGGCAAGGTCGCCGTCCTCTGCGGCGCCACCGGCGAGGGCCAGGGCGTCGACGACCCGGCGCTGCGCGAGCGCATCGGCGAGGAGAAGTTCCACCTCTACCGCCGCTGACCACCCCGTTGACGTGGGGGGGGGGGGGGGGCGGGGGGGGGGGGGGCCCGCGCGCCGCGCGGGGGGGGGGGGCGCGCGGAAGAGCGCGGCGGGAACAAGGGAGGAGAGGGGGCAG